>NZ_JAHBDR010000089.1:0-36587 GCF_019956575.1 Pseudomonas sp. A-R-19 | reverse complement strand
GTTCCACCACCCGGTGGCGGGTTTGCAGGGCCCAGACGCTGTCCTCGACGCTGTTGCTGAAGCCCGACGGCGAGCGCAGCGGCAGCTCGACGTCGAACTGGTAGCAGCGCTGGTCGTCGCAGAACTCAACGACGTCGAAGGCGAGCTCTTCGTGCTGGATGCAGCGGTACCAGATGCCGACCTCGGCGAGGATCCGGCTGATGAACGCCAGGTCGCTTTCCTGGTACTGCATGACCTGCTCGCGTTGCGGATAGTCGCGCTTGAGGTTGAAGCGAAAGTGCCCGGTGTCGAGACCATGGCGGTCGCGCAGGATGCTTTTGACGATGTCCGGGATGGACTGGTGCTGATAGATCCGCGTCTGCTGGCCGCGATCGAGCAGGGCCAGGCGCGGTTGCAGGGTGACTTCGTAGCGGGCTTCGTCGATTGAACCGGACAGGCGCTGGCAGGCAGTGATGCGGCCATAGAGGGTGCGCAGAGGCTTGGGCGGTTTGGGCACTTCCCAGTCGAACACGGGCACGTTGGACGGTGGGGCGTACAGGCTGAATTCGGCGTACTGGCCGATGAATTTTTCCGCGCCGATGTCGAGGTCGCTGGCGGTGAATTCGATGCGGTAGAGGTAGGGTTGGCTGAGGTACTCATGGCCCTCGAAGGCGAGGACGTCGAGGTGGGTGTCGAGTTTGTCGATCTTGAGTGTGTGGCGGCTGTGGTCGAAGAAGACGGGCAGAATGGTGTTCAAGTACGGACCTCCCTGGGACATTGGGGGAGGCTTCATTTCCATCCCCGTTCAAGCGCTCGACAGCTTTCAGGAAGGAAAAAAAGGTTGATATAGGATGCTTCCGGCGCACTCGTAGGATGCGTCCGAGTGTTGACGCCCATAACCTGTAGGACCGTTCGCTATCTTGTCGGCGCCCAGTGCCGCGGCTGCTTTTTGACAGGGTTAAACCGTTCGGGTCGAACGCTACTCCAGAGCGCAAACCCTGCTTGTTTAAAAGGCCTCAAGGTTACTTCGTGAAAGCCACAGCGCCTTGCGTCGTTGCCTACAGTTACCCCAGAATCCGCCGGCTTGTGCGCTTTGGGGTCGCTCGGTAACTTGATTCGCGTCACCGATTGTCGGTGATCGGGTTTAGTAGCCCCAGGTTGTTAGTAAGGTGCATAGCGTCCCCTTCAGTCAGGTATTCATATACCTGCATTCGATGGTGGCTGTGCGCAGGGCGCTTCGGCGCGCCGGTAAATGCTAACTCCCCGGTCTACTAACCTGCGTACAGCCGCCACCCTTCGTTTAGTAGCCAGGTGGTCGCGGCTCCATCTAGGAGTTTGCAAATATGTTCAAGGTCACACCGAATCCGCCGGACGCTGATCCGACATCCTCATCAATAGATTCCGACTCAATTTCTCCCGACCGCATCCCCTCAGCCGCCGACATCCGCGCCACTCCACGCAAACTGTGCACGATGTTTTTCGTCAATCCGGAGCTCGACATCGAAACCCTGCTAGCCCATGCCTGCGAGTCACTGGCATCGGCCAATGTCATGACCATGGATCTGGCGGATCGTATGGAAGGGACAAGTCGCAATACCCTGCTGGGGATTGCGCAGGTGATCCTGTTGGGGGAACTGGCGGTGAACCGGGTGTTGGATCGGGTGGAGTTGGTTGGGTAGGTATCAAGCATGTTGCCTGAACACCGCATAACCCTGTAGGAGCGAGCCTGCTCGCGATGGTCGTCAACGATAACGCGCGAATTCTGGTGAAACGCGGTGTCCTTGAGATCTTCGCGAGCAGGCTCGCTCCTACAGGTATTGTGTTCGCCCCGATTATTTCGGTGCGTTGAGGTTCAACGTCGGCGTTTCGTCGAAGAAGTTCCACGGCTTCAACAGCACATGCACCCACTCGGTCGGCATGATCGGCCACTCTTCGGCACGGGCGATGTGGGTGGTGCCGGTGGTCAGCCAGACCACATCGTCGGTGTTCTCGATGGAGTGGTTGTCCTGGGTGAACTGCCCCAGGCCCGAGTCCTTGTCCGAGCGGTTCGGGTACTTGCCTTCCGGGTACTTTTCCTCGGGGTTGTATTGGGTCACCCACAGCTGCTTGTCCATGAAACTCAGGCGGTGGTAGAGCCATTCGTCCTTGCCGAAGTTGGCGCCCTTGGCCACCGGGTGCGTACCACCGGCGTACGGGATCAACTGATAGGAAACCGGGTTGCCGACCTTGTTCTCCTTGCTGAAGTTGGTCAGCAGGCGCACGGTCGACGGGTCGAATTTCTGCGCCGCCTGTTGCTCGGTGCCGACTACCTTGGTTTCGGTCTGCATGGTGCTGGTGCGCGGGCCGCCACGGTCGTTGGGCAACACCACCGGGTTCACTTCCACCAGTGAGTTCTGCTCGCCGTCCACGTCCATGTCGAGGCGGAAGTTGTAGATGTGCTGGTGCGTGGTGCCGACGATGTTGTGATCGAGCAGGGTGCCGTAGCGCGTGTCTTCCTTGGCGGTGTCTTCGTGCATGGTTTTCGATTTCACACCCTTGACCGCTTCGATGCCGGTGGCGCCGGCGTCGATGCCGATGGTGCCGTTCTGCTGGAAGACCCAGTCGAAGATGTAGTCGTAGTTGCCTACGGTGCTGATCCAGCGCACCACCAGTTCACGACGCTCGGTGCTGAGGTTGGGCTGGCCCATTTCCTGGTGTTTGTATTCCGGGCCGGCGTAGCGTTCGAACACCGCCATGGCGCGCGGGATCGCAGTCGGTGCGCCGGTGTAGTCGGCGATGGTGGCGTCCAGCAGCACGGCGTTTTGCGGGGCGTCTTTGCCACGGGCAATCGGTGAAGTCAGGGTGCCCATGCCGTAGTCGCCGGAGTCGAGGTAGGCCTTGAAGTACCAGCCGACGTCGGGGTCGCCGTAAGGCACGATCATGCCGCCCAGCGAGCCTTCGTACATGATCTTGCGTTTCTTGCCCTTGTCGTCGTAAGTGACGGTGGACAGGATCGGGCCGACCCGCGAGTCGAGGCGAACGTGGAAGTCCCAGTTCTGCCAGTGAATGCTATTGCCGCTGATGGTGTAGTTCTTGCCCTCGGGCTCGGTGATTTCCAGCGGTTTGACGGCGACGCCCTGGCGTCCGCGGCCGTCATAAGGCGTCGGTTTCATCGGCACCGGGATCAGTGCTTCGTCTTCGATCTTGATCAGCTTTTTCTGTTCCAGGTCGACAATCGCCACCAGGCCCTCGATCGGGTGCGCCCAGTAGTTGCCGTCATCGGTGTTGAGGTAGCTGACGATTTTCAGCAGGCGCTTGTCTTGCGCCAGGCCGTCCTTGCCGTCGAAGTAACCGACGGTCAGCGGCGTCGCCACGACCTTTTTCACGTCATTGATGCCGCGCTTGGCCAGGGCCTGAGCATACTCCGGGCTGGTTTCCACAGCCGTCTGCACCGTGGCGAAATCGTCCAGCAAAACCATGCCGTGGGCGCCTTCGATCGGTTTCCAGGACTTGAGTTCTTTCTTGTCGAGGTCGACCAGGGCTTCGATCACGTGCTTGCCGTCGAGCACCACGATCGAGGCCTCACGCGCCTGGGTGACGTTCTGCCCGGTGAACACGAAGTTCCACACTTGATCCTTGGGCGGCTCCTTGACCGAGACTTCGGTGAAGCGGAAACCGGGTTTGTAGTTTTCCGATTGCTTGACGATGTCCACGGCCGTGGTGATTTCGGCTGCGCTCAGCGGGTTGAGCGGGCTGGGGCGGGTCTCGACGACGAAGGTCTTGTCCAGCCCGGACTGGAACACCTGGTTGATGAAGTCGGTGGACATGAACGCCGTATGGTCCTTGAACACCACTGGCACCGTCAGCTCGATGCGCTTGCCGTTGAGCATTGCCACTTTGCTGTCGGGCTTGACCTGGAGATAGACCCCGTCCTTGGCAATCGTGAACAGGTTGGCGTAGTCGTCCCATTTCACCGTGGCGCCAAATTCCTCAAGACCCGCTTGCAGCGGCACCATGTCGGCGTGACCGCCGTGGGCCTGGGCCGTGTTCGCCCAGAAAGGCAGGCCGAGGGCGCTCAGGGTGACGGCCAGGGCGAGGCGGGCAAGCGGTGTTCTTTTGGGCGATGCTTTGGAGCTGAACATGGGTGAGTTCCTGGGGAAAAGCCGGGTACGGGCATTCCTGCACTTTGTTACAACTCGTCAATGGACGCTTTTGAATGCCTGCCAGATTTCTTTGGTTGCGTGCCGCCATTGAGCATTCCTGACGGATGGCCGGTTGGCAAGCAGGCAAAGCGCATGAAGTCCTTCGAGTCCACAGCGTTTTGCGCCTGCCCGGTCAACTCTTGTCTGCCGCGGTCACGTGTTCGGCAATCCGTTTACGCAGGAAACGCCAGGCGGCATCGTGGGACGGCAGGCGCTTCAACCCTTGCGGTGATGCGAGCCAGAGCGCTATGTAATGAGCCTCGGCATCGCAGAGTCTTTCGAGGCGCGGGTTGCTATCGGCCAACATGCACCACAGGGGCGCGGCGGCTCCCCCGGCCAGGACCGCGCTTTGCAGTGCTTCCCAGCTGTTCACCTTCGTACTGATGGATTCACCCTGGCCGACATGGTCGTTGACCCAGTCAACGAAGGGCTTGGGCGCATAGTCGCTCCATCCGATCCAGGTGGTGGGCAGTTGGCCGCTGCGCGCGGTCGAGCCGTACATGGCAATTTCAAGGTTGCCGAGCAGGGCACTCTCCAGACGGTCCGGGCGCTCGTAGGCATCGCCGATGCCCAGGTCAGCCTTGCGCTCGGCGACCAGGGTCATCGGATTGGCGACGCTGACAATCTCGATGCTGATCCGCGGATGGACCTCATGCAGTGCCAGTATGTCCTGGATGAAGGCATCCCCCAGTCCTTGCGCGACAGCGATCTTGACTGTCCCTTCGACACCTTCATGACTGCCATACAACAGGTGTTCGAGTTCGGTGATTTCGGCACTGACGCGTTCCGAGGCCTTCAAGACCGCGTTACCCACTTCGGTGGTGCGGCTTATCCCGTCCTCGGAGGAGAAAAGCCGCTTGCCGATCGAGCGTTCCAGCGCATCGATGCGACGGGCAACGGTTGTCCGGTCAACGCGCAATGTTTTGCTTGCCCCAAGCAGAGAACCTGCCTGGGCTACCGCGAGAAAGAAGCGCAGATCGTCCCATTTGAACGGGCTTCGGGCGTTTTTGCATTGGGTCATGCGAAATCACTCATTACGGGCGTCCATACCTGATTTCTATATTACACACCCAGCCAATCAGGCGGCAGTACCGATGTTCGTGCGTGTCCAGGCGAGCAGCACTCCAACCGATCAGCTCAAAAGGTGTGGCAATGGATAGCGTGGTGGTTAAGTTCAATGATGTTTCACAAGGCGCAAGACGCAGAGGGCGCAAGCGGCTGAGCGAACTCTTGCAGGACAATCCTGATGTCGACCCCTATCCAGAAGGGTGGTTCGTCATCGAGTTCACCAGCAAGGTAAAAACCGATCGGCTGATATCGAAGAAGTTCTTTGGCGAAGAAGTGGTGATATTCCGTCATCCCGAAACGCACAAAGTCATGGTCACGCAGGCTCACTGCCCGCATCTAGGCGCGCATTTCGACAGCTATCGCAACGGTGGCTGCCTGGAAAACGGCATCATCACTTGCCCGTACCATCACATTAAGTTCGATCCCCAGCGGCAGGCGTCGCGGTGCCCCGGCAGTGCCCCGGGCCGCCTGGACCTGAAAATCTATCCGACCATCGAGTACCACGGTTTCGTGCTTGCCCTGCGCGAGCGCAATGGCAGTACGACACCGCTGCCGGTGCCGGACCTGTCGTTTCCCGAGGTTGATGAAGATGCGTTTTTGTACGACGTGCAGTCGGTCGGCGTGTTCCAGGGCGACATGCTGGTGCCGCTGATGGCCAACTCCGACTACATGCACTTCCAGACCGTACATGGCACGCCCGAGCCGACCAGTGATCATGCCTTTCGTGTTGCCGACGACGGCCAATCATGTTTCTTCAACTTCGAAATTCCTTTGCGCAATCTTGAAAAGGTCGACCCCCAATACCCGAGGGCCGGCCGCTGGCGTCGGTTGCGGCGCACCTTCGCCCGCCCCTCGAACAACGCTAAAAAACTGCCGGAAGTCTTGACGCATGTGAGTGCTGCGGGGATCGGCCCGGGGCTGGCCAAGAGCCGCTGGTGGGAGCCGCAGTTCGGCATCGACCTGCTGTCCTGGCTGTACGTCACCCCCATCGATCCGTACACCTATGAGCTGTTCATGTGCCACGGCGCCCGCACCATCAAAACGTTCAACTCGCGCCCGGTACAGACCATTCTCAATGCGCTCGGCCTGCAGGCGCACATGCTTGCGAACCATCTCTATGTCGGTCAGGAAGACCCGCCTTTCTACACCGCCGACAAGATCCGCCTGGCCCACCCGTCCCTGCGCAGCAAAGACAGGCTGATCGACCAGTACACCGGCTGGTGGAAGTCGACGTTTTTCACTGAGCAATTCCAGGAGATGGTTGATGGCTACGACCTCGATTTCACCCGTCCCTGACATGCCCGCAAACCTTCCATCGAACCGGAAAGACTTATGAACTGGACAGAAAGCTGTGACGCGGTGGTAGTGGGGTCGGGCAACGGTGGACTCGTCGCCGCGCTGTGCCTGTATGAAATGGGCGTCAAGGATGTGCTGGTCATCGAATCGTCGGACCAGGCCGGAGGCACCAGCGCCTTGAGTGGCGGAGGGGTGTGGATTCCCGGCAATCCCTATGCGCAGGCCGAAGGCATCCAGGACAGTTACGACGATGCCCTGGCCTATGTACTGGCCACCGATCCCGAAGGCACCGTACCGCGCGAGATGATCGAAACCTACCTGAATAACGCACCGAAGATGCTGCGCTTCATGCATGCGCGTACCCGCATGCGCTATCGCTCGCTCGCGCATTACCCGGACTATTTTTCCGCACTGCCGGGTTCGCGCCCGGGCCATCGCTCCATCGAACCGGAGCCTGTGAACATCACCAGGCTCAAGCAGCGTGGTCGGTATCTTAGAGATCACCATCCAATCCTGAAGATTCTCGGCCGGGTACCGATGACGCAGACCGAGGCGCATGTTTTCAACGTACAGGCGCCGGGCTGGCGTCTGTTGGCGGCGAAGCTGCTGATGCAGTATTTCCTCGATCTGCCGCAACGGTTGCGCACCCGCCGGGCACGTCGGGCCACCTGCGGAAGTGCGGGTGTGGCACGTCTGTTGTGGTCGATGGAGGAACGCGACCTGCGACTCGACCTGAAAACCGAGATGATCGACCTCGTGATGGAGCGCGGCCGGGTTGCCGGGGTGATTGTCAGGACAGGCGGGCGCCAACGGCACATCGAATGCCGGCGGGGCGTCGTGCTGGCTTCCGGTGGTTTCGAACATAACCAGCGTATGCGTGAGGCCCATTTGCCGGCCCCCACGCACACGAGCTGGACGACCACGCACAAGGGCAACCTCGGTTCGCCCATCGAAATCGCCAACCGCCATGGTGCACAACTGGCGCGCATGCAAGGTGCCTGGTGGGTGCCGACTTTCCGCGTCCCCGGCATACCGTACCCGTATCCGTCGATCATGGAGAAGTCCTATCCGGGCAGCATCGTCGTGAACAAAGGCGGCAAGCGTGTCGCCAACGAATCGATGAACTACCAGATGTACGTTCGCGAATGCCATCGCCTGCACAAAGAGGGCACGGACACCAGCCATCTGTGGATCATCTTCGACGCGGACTTTCGGGAGAAGTACATCGTCAGCCCGATACTCTCCTCGAAACTGATGCCGGACCGTCGTATCCCCAAGGCGTATTTCGATGAGAGTTTTCTCACCAAGGCTGACAGCCTCGACGCCCTGGCCCTGGCTGTCGGAATCGACGTTGGCGGCATCAAGGCGACCGTTGAACGCTTCAATCGATTTGCCGCCACGGGCAAGGATGAAGAGTTCGGGCGTGGGGACAGTGAGTACGACCGCTACTACGCAGACGCTTCGGTGAAACCCAATCCGTGCCTGGCACCGATCCGTCGCGGGCCTTTTTATGCGGTGCGCATTTACCTGGGCGAGTTCGGCACCAATGGCGGCCTGGACATCGACGTCAACGCGCAGGTCAGAAATGCCCAGGGCCACCCGATCCAGGGGCTGTATGCCACGGGGAACTGCGCGGCTGCGATTTTGCCGGCGTACCCGGGACCGGGCTCGACGCTGGGACCCTCGATGACCTTTGCCTACCAGGCGGCCAAACACATCTCGGGCATCACGCCCACTGAATGACTGGAGTGAACTTCCATGAACAATGAGATCGCATTCGTGGGGCTTTCGTGCACGGGACATGACGGTGCTGTTGCCGTCGTGCAGGGTGGCCGACTGGTGTTTGCCGAAGCGACCGAACGCTACCGGCAGAACAAATTTGCCGTTGGCCAGGCCCCGGACGATTACTTGTATTGCCGTGACGTGTTGGCCCGTCACTCCGACGGCGGGCAGCTTGTCGTGGCCAAAAGCTGGAGCGAGCAGGCCACGCAGATCTGGCACGGAGAAAACAGCCGGTTGCGCGCGAGCATCAGGCAACAGCCGCAACATCGGGATGTGCTCGAGCGTCTGGCGCAATTTCACCGGCACAACTGGGATGGGTTCATGGGGCCGAGCATTGCCCTGGCCGGGCATGGTGTGCAACGGGCGGCACAGGCGCTGGGCAGGCAAGTGATGGAAACCCGGCACTATGACCATCATCTGTGTCACGCCGCGTTTGGTGCATGGGGCGCCCCCTTTGACTCAGCCGCCGTGATCGTCATGGACGGGCAGGGCGAAGGTCGCGGCACGGCGTATTGGCACTATCGCGACGGCCAATTGCAGCCTGTGGAGGTGGAGCCTTACGACGGCACACTGGTCGAGTGCTACAGCAGCCTGGGATTGTATTACGGCATCATGGTTTGTCTGGCGTGCGGTTTCGAACCGGTGTCGGGTGAGGAATGGAAAATCATGGGGCTCGCGCCTTACGGCACGCTCGACGCAGCCTTGTACAACAAGCTCAAGCTGTTCTACTCCATCAACGGGTTGTCGGTGAACTGCACCGAGAACACCGTCGATGTCTTTCTCGACATCGTCTCCGGGCCCGTCAGCCACAAGGCCGATTTCCAGAAGGCGGCGAATTACGCCTACACCTTCCAGCGTTTCTTTGCCGAGACGGCCACGGCACTGATGACGGAGCTGGGCCGTCGTACGGGCGAGCGAAACCTGATTGTGGCAGGTGGCTGCGGGTTGAATTCGTCGTTCAACGGACGGATTGTCGACGTCACCGGTTTTCGTCACGTCCACATTCCTTCGGCTCCAGCCGATGATGGAAATGCCGCAGGTGCCGCCATTCTGGCTGCGCGCGACTATCACCAGGCGAGCGCGGGGCCGGCGTGGCAGTCGCCGTACCTGGGTTCATCGATCAAGGTCGAGGCGCTGGAAACAGTTTTGCAGAGTTCTCCATTCGTACCCTTCCTGCGCATTGACGATGAGCAGGCAATGGCAGACGAGGTCGCGAGCAGGCTTGCCGACGGGCAGGTCGTCGGTTGGGTTCAGGGCCGTGCCGAGTTTGGACCCAGAGCGTTGGGCAATCGCAGCATCCTCGCCGACCCGCGTGATGTGACGATGAAGGACAAGGTGAACCGCGTCGTCAAGTTCCGCGAGGCATTCCGCCCCTTTGCACCGTCGGTGCTGCACGAAGCCGGGGAGACATGGTTCGAGCAATACCAGGACAGCCCTTACATGGAGCGCACGCTCCGGTTCCACGATGCGGTGGCGGCGAAAGTGCCGGCAGTCTGTCATGCCGACCAGACCGGACGCGTGCAAAGCGTGACCGCAGAGCGCAATCGGCCCTACTACAGGCTGATCAAGGCATTTGAAGCCCTGACCGGGGTGCCGATGCTGATGAATACCAGCCTGAATGTCATGGGCAAGCCGATTGTCCATAGTGTTGAGGATGCGCTCCAGGTGTTCCTGGGATCGCAGCTCGATTGCATGGTGATCGGACCGTACCTGCTCGCCAAGGATCTGGCACCGCGCAAAAGCAACGCTGCGGGCGCAACCGGGCAACGCGAGTGGGCGCGCGAGCCGCAGGTGATGGCATGACCGTCGCCCTCGGATCGCCGTCTTTATCGCGGCTGCAACCGCTGTTCACTGCGTTCAGGCTCGGCTCGCTGGTGCTGCCCAATCGTATCGTGATGGCGCCCATGACGCGCTGCAGCGCGGTCGATGGTGTGCCGGGCGAGGGCGTCGCCAGCTACTATCGTCAGCGCGCGGAAAACGGCGTCGGCCTGATCATCAGTGAAGGCATTGGTGTAGACCATGCCGCCGCACTGGGTACAGGAACGCTGGGCGAGAGCAATCTCCCGGTACTGCATGGGGCCAAGCCTGTTGCCCGGTGGAAAGCGATCGTCGATCAGGTGCATGGCGCCGGGGGGCGCATTTTTGCCCAACTGTGGCATCAGGGCCCCGTGCGGATGCCCGGCACCGGGCCGCATCCCGATGCGCCTTCATGCCGTCCCTCCGGCCGCTGGGGGCCCTTGGCCGGCAATACCAGTGCGACTGCGCAATACCTGGCCGAGGTCCGGCGGCAAACACCAGCCATGAGCGAGTCAGCCATTGCCGATGTCATCGCTGCCTACGGCCGCACTACCGCCAACGCTCGGGCAGCAGGATTCGACGGCCTGGCGATCCACGGTGCACACGGCTATCTCATCGACAGTTTTCTCTGGGGGGTTACCAATGTCCGCAACGATGCCTGGGGCGGATCATTGCGTGCGCGTACCCGGTTTGCCTGTGAGGTGATCAAGGAAGTGCGACGGGCCGGTGGCGGGCTGCCCGTTGTCTTTCGATTCTCACAATGGAAGTTGCAGGACTACGATGCCCGATTGGTCGACACGCCGGCCGGGCTTGAACACCTGCTCGAGCCGCTGGCTGAAGCCGGAGTCGATGTGTTCGACGCCAGCACGCGTCAGTTTCATCTGCCGGCGTTTGCCGGATCGCAGCGAACGTTGGCGGGCTGGACCCGGCACTTGAGCGGACTGCCGGTCATGGCTGTCGGCGGGGTCGGTCTGGATCGCGAGCTCAAGGACTCGTTGCTGGAAGATGTTCTGGCGGCCGACAACGCGCAGATTGCTGCCCGGGCGATAGAGCAGGGTGAGTTTGATCTCATTGGCGTTGGTCGAGCGTTGCTGGCCGATCCCGATTGGGTGGGCAAGCTGCGCAGCGGTGCGTTGTTGCCGGATTTTCGAAGCAGCCTGTTTGCCGGGGAGCCTGTGCAGCCATGAAGACACTGTTGATTGCCAGGGAAAATGCCCCTGTATCGCGTTATGGGCTGCCCATCCCTTACGGCTGGTATCGCATCATGCTGTCGGACGAGCTTGGCGTGGGCGTCGTCCAGACTGTCCGCTTGTTTGACCGGGAGTGGGTGCTGTTTCGGGATGCCAAGGGGCAGGTCGGCCTGTTCGAGCCGCACTGTCCCCATCTCGGCGCTCATCTCGGCGTGGGTGGCAAGGTTGATGGAGAACTGTTGCGCTGTCCCTTCCATAACTGGGGTTTCGACCATCAGGGATTCTGCCGGCACATTCCGTACGCCCGATCCATGCCGCCGAGCCTGAGTCGCGAGCCCGTGTTGAAAGGCCTGCCGGTGGTGGAGGCCAACCGGATGATCTGGGCGTGGTTTCATCCAACCGGTGCCGCGCCAATGTGGCAGGTTCCCGATGTTCCAGAGACCGCAAACCCGGGCTGGCATACACGTCATCATCCGGTGTTCGAGATCAGGACGATCGCGCAGGAAATTGCCGAGAACAGTGTCGATGCCGCGCACTTGAAGTACGTTCACGGGCAGGCGGCGGCGCTGGATGTCGGCTCCACCTACACAGGGCATCTGCGCACCACTGCACTCAAGGGGCCGATGTCGATCGAGGATTCACGGGGCAAGCGTATCGATTGTGAATTTTCAGTCGATTTCGAGCAATCCGGACCGGGCATTCAGGTCGTCAGAATGTCGCGTCATGTCAGCCTGGTCATGCTGATCACCATTACCCCCGTAGAGTCTGAACTCACTCACCTGCGGTTTTCCTTCCTGCACCCGGATTATTCCGAAGACCCGGTCAGGCAGGCGCTTGTCGAGGATTTCATTCAGGAACAGGTCGGGGAGCGCGGCCAATACGTGGGGGTGGTAGCCGACCTGCCAATCTGGAACAACAAGATTTACCATCGCAAACCCCTGCTGTGCGATGGCGACGGAAAGATTGTGGAGTTCCGTCGCTGGTTCAGTCAGTTTTACCAATAAGGCTGAAATCGCGCGCCTACCGTGGGGCTGTAAGGCATTGCTTCCAGTTAATAGGAAGCATTACTATTAACGCCCCGTCTCCACAGCACACCGCAATGACCCTCAAGCTGCCCCGCAGACACGGCTTTTTCGAGCATTACGAAGAGTTGGTTGGCACCTGGACCCGTCGCCTGAGAAACCGTCAGCAGGCCGAGGACCTGGCCCACGATACCTTCGTGCGGGTGCTCGAGTCCGATTCGGCGGCGGTGCAACAGCCTCGGGCGTATTTGCACCAGACCGCGCGCAACATCGCCGTGGATGGGTATCGGCGTGAGGACCGGCGGGGCGCCATGGAGTCAGAGGCGATTGATCTCAGTGAGTCGCCGACCGGCGACCCGGAGCATTTCATGCACGCGATCCAGTTGGCGGATTCCATCGAACGGGCGCTCACCGAGCTGCCGGTCAACTGCCGCAAGGTGTTTGTCTGGCAGAAAATCGAGGGCCTGACCCAGGCCGAAATCGCCGAACGCCTGGGACTGTCCAAGAACATGGTGGAAAAGTATATGATCCGCACGCTTCGGCATCTGCGTGATCGCCTGGACGGGTTGCAATCATGATTGCCCCTGCCTTCTCCTCCCCGGCCAAACAGGAACTTCCATGATGGATACTCGTGATTGTGCGTGCGGGCAAACGACGGTTCGCGACGATGCGGCGCAGTGGTTTGTGCGTATGCAGGAGCCTGTCGTCGATGTCGAACTGCGTCACCGGTTTCAGGCCTGGCTGGACGAACACCCCCAGCACCGAAACGAATTCGAACTGCTTCAGGATTTGTGGAGCGCCGCCGACCTGGTGCCGGCGGCGCGTTTGCGGGCCTTGTGCGATACGCCGCCAGCCCTGAAGAAACCTCGTCCCGTGCTGCGTTATGCGGTGGCCGCCAGCGTGTTCGCGGTGGCACTCGGCCTGGGCCTGTTCAGCGCTCTGAACCATCCGGCGCCTTACACCGCCGAGTTTTCAACGGCCTTGAATGAGCGGCGCCATGTGGCGTTGCCGGATGGCTCGGAAGTCGATCTGGACAGCCGCAGCCGGATTCAGGTGCGGTTTGAAAAGGGTCAACGCAACGTTGAGCTGACCGCAGGCGAAGCGATGTTCAGCGTCGAGCACGACACCAGTCGGCCTTTCGTGGTCGCGGCGGGCAGCGGCAAGGTCACGGTCACCGGTACCCGCTTCGACGTACGCCATGGCGCCAGCGAAACCCGGGTGGTGGTGGAGCAGGGCACCGTCAGGGTCCAGGGACGCGATGTCGCCGACAACGATTTCATCAATCTGACAGCAGGTCTTGGTACCCACGTCGATGCCCTGGGCAAAGTTGCCGCCGCCTACGCCGTCAATCCGGCGGAAATGACCGCCTGGCGCAGCGGCAAACTGGTGTTCAACAACGCCAGCCTGGCCGACGTCGCCGAGCAGGTCTCACGGTATCGGGAGAAGCCGCTGAAGGTCGGCAACGCGGCGGTGGGCAATCTGCGCCTGACCAGTGTGTTCAAGTCCGACAATACCGACGCGCTGCTCAAGGCCTTGCCGAATATCCTGCCGGTGGCCGTGCGCACCCTTGGCGATGGCAGCCAGGAAATTATTTCAAAATAAAATTCAGGTTTTTTTCGAGTTCATCGTCTTCCTGTTCAACTGCAACTGGTTTGCATTAACAAGCGCACACTCTTGCGATCCACAGGACTACGTTCGACGTGAAAAACTCCACCGCTAAAAACAACAAACTCCCTTGGTTGCCGCTGGCCCTTGCGCTGGCCGTCAACGTTGCGTTGCCACAGGCCTATGCGGCCGACGGCATCCACATCCCGGCGCAACCATTGGGACAGGCCCTGAGTCAGTTGGGCCAGCAAACCTCGCTTCAGGTCTTCTTCAGCCCTGAACTGGTCGCTGGCAAACAGGCTCCGGCGGTGGATGGCAACCTTTCCCCGGAAGACGCGCTGCGCCAGTTGCTGCAAGGCAGCGGCCTGCAATACCAGATCGATGAAGGTTCGGTGACCCTGATGCCGGCGCCGACTGCCGCGGCCGGCGGTCCATTGGAACTGGGCGTGACCGACATCAAGGTGGTCGGCGACTGGCTCGGCGATGCCGATGCCGCCGTGGTGCAGAACCACCCGGGCGCGCGGACGGTGATTCGCCGCGAAGCCATGATCGAGCAGGGCGCGATGAACGTCGGCGACGTGTTGAAACGCGTGCCTGGCGTACAAGTGCAAGAAGCCAATGGTACGGGTGGCAGCGATATTTCCCTCAACGTCGGTGTGCGTGGCCTGACCTCGCGCCTGTCGCCGCGCTCCACGGTGCTGATCGACGGCGTGCCAGCGGCGTTCGCGCCCTACGGCCAGCCGCAGCTGTCCATGGCGCCGATTTCCTCCGGCAACCTCGACAGCATCGACGTGGTGCGCGGTGCCGGTTCCGTACGCTACGGACCACAAAACGTCGGTGGCGTGATCAACTTCGTGACCCGCGCGATCCCGGAACAAGCCTCGGCTGAAATCGGCACCACCCTGGAAACTTCGCAGCACGGTGGCTGGAAGCACATCGACACCGCGTTCATGGGCGGCACCGCCGACAACGGAATCGGCGTTGCGTTGTTGTACTCCGGCGTGAACGGCAACGGTTACCGTGAAAGCAACAACGGCAACGACATCGACGACGTGATCCTCAAGACTCACTGGGCACCGACTGACTACGACGATTTCAGCCTGAACTTCCACTACTACGACGCCAAGGCCGACATGCCCGGTGGCCTGACCCAGGCGCAGTACGACGCCGACCCGTTCCAGTCCGACCGCAACAACGACAACTTCAGCGGCCGCCGCAAGGACGTGTCGTTCAAGTGGATTCGGCAGATCGACGACCGTACCCAGGCCGAAGTGCTGACTTACTACACCGACAGCTTTCGTGGCAGCAACATCGCCGCACGCGATCAGAAGACGCTCGGCTCGTTCCCGCGTAGCTACTACACCCTGGGTATCGAGCCTCGGGTATCCCATGTATTCGACGTCGGCCCGACCACCCAGGAAGTCAGTGTCGGCTATCGCTACCTGAAGGAGGCTATGCACGAAGAGGCCAGTCGTCTGGCGTTGGTGAACAATGAACCGGTTGTGACCAAGGCCTCGGATGGCCATGTCTATCAGGACCGTACCGGTGGTACGGAAGCCAACTCGGTCTACATCGACAACAAGATCGATGTCGGCAACTGGACAGTCACCCCTGGCATTCGCTTCGAACACATCAGCACCGACTGGCACGACCGCCCGGTGCTCGACACTGCCGGTAAACCGGTGCTGGAAAAAAACCGCAGCATCGAAAGCAACGAGCCATTGCCGGCGATTAGCGTGATGTATCACATCTCAGATGCCTGGAAGCTGTTCGCCAACTACGAAACCTCGTTCGGCAGCCTGCAGTACTTCCAGCTCGGCCAGGGTGGCTCGGGCGACAGCACCGCCAATGGCCTGGAGCCGGAAAAAGCCAAGACCTACGAGATCGGCACGCGCTACAACGATGATGTGTGGGGCGGTGAAGTCACGCTGTTCTACATCGACTTCGATAAAGAACTGCAATACATCAGCAACGATGCGGGCTGGACCAACCTCGGCGCGACCACGCACCGGGGCGTCGAGACCTCGGTGCATTACAACCTGGCGGCACTGGACCCACGCCTTGAGGGCCTGACCGCCAATGCCGGTTTCACCTACACCCGCGCGGTTTATGAAGGTGACATTCCGGACTTCAAGGGTCGTGACCTGCCGTTCTACTCGCGCCAGGTAGCGACTGCCGGGTTGCGTTACGACATCAACCGCTGGACCTACAACCTCGACGCCTTCGCCCAGTCCCAGCAGCGCTCGCCGGGTGTCGCGGTGAACGCCGACGGCAGTTTCAGCAACAACTACATCACCGAAGGCACCGCCGACGGCCAGTACGGTGACATCCCGGGTTACGTGACCTGGAACGTACGTGGCGGCTATGACTTTGGCCCGCAGGTGTCAAACCTCAAGGTTGGTGCCGGGGTGAAAAATATCTTCGACAAGCAGTACTTCACCCGCTCCAGCGACAACAACTCGGGCATGTACGTCGGCGCGCCGCGCACGTTCTTCGTACAGGCCAGTGTCGGGTTCTAACCGACCTGTGGCGAGGGGGCTTGCCCCCGTTGGACTGCGTAGCAGGCCTTCTTTTAGGGCTGCTGCGCAGCCCAACGGGGGCAAGCCCCCTCGCCACAACTCAGACCTTCAACACTCTCCCGCCAATCGCTACCGCCACCAGCAGCACCGCCATCAAGGCAAAGGCAAAGCTCAGGCTGCTGCCATGGGCGATGAAGCCGATCACGGCGGGGCCTGCCAGGATGCCCGCATACCCCAGGGTGGTAATGGCCGGCACGGCGATGCTTTCGGGCATGACCGTCTGCTTGCCGACAGCGGTGTACAGCACCGGCACGATGTTCGAGCAACCGGCGCCCAGCAGCGCATAACCCACCAGCGCCGCCGCCCAACTTGGCGCGAACGTCGCCAGAAACAGTCCTGAAGCGGCCGTCAGTCCGCCGAATACAATCACCCGCGTCGCGCCCAGTCGTCGCACGATTTTGTCACCGGTCAAACGCCCGGCCGTCATGGTCAGGGCAAACGCCGCATAACCGAGCCCCGCATAGGCCGTGTCGATCCCTCGTTCCTGGGCCAGGAATACGGCGCTCCAGTCCAGCGCCGCGCCTTCGGCGAGAAACACGATAAAGCACATCCCGCCAATGAACAGGACAATGCCATGAGGCACCGCGAACGCCGGTCCCGAACTCTCGCTGCCGTAGGGCAATAGATGTGGCACGGCCTTGGCCAGTGCGATCAGCAGTACCACGATCACCACCAGCGTGGCCCCCAACGGTGAAATCCCCAGGCCAAGCAAGCCGCTGACACCCGCCGCGCCGACAATCCCGCCGAGGCTGAACAGGCCATGGAACCCCGACATCATGTTTTTGCCGCTGGCGCGCTCGACGATCACCGCTTGCAGGTTGACCGTCGAATCCACGGTGCCCAGGCCGGCGCCGAACATGAACAACGCGGCGATCAGGGCCGGAATCGACGACACCGTGGCCAGCAACGGCAGGGCGGCACAGATCAGCAAAGCCCCGCCGGTCGTCACCCGCCGGCAGCCGAAACGTGTGGCCAGGATCCCGGCCAACGGCATCGCCAGGATCGAACCGACCCCCAGGCACAGCAGCAACAATCCCAGGGTGCCTTCATCCAGTCCGGCCCGGGCCTTGGCATAGGGCACCAGCGGCGCCCACGCGGCGATGCCGACCCCGGCGATAAAAAATCCGATGCGTGTGGACATCTGTTCCAGGCGGCCGGGAACGAAAGTGGTTTGGCTGTTGAGGCTGGTCATAACAATCCTTGGCAAAAAGCGTCGCGTCCTCAACGGACAGTGATCGGCCGGCGAGGGTTCGATCAGTGCCCGGAAAGTTTTACGGTCAAACAGGGCGACATCCTTGCACAGCGCCGCTGTTTTTCGCGATATGTTGAGCCATTCCAATGACACACGGAGGGCGCCATGGCGCAGCGGTACGATGCACGGGGCAATATTTACATCGTGGTAGCGCCGCAAGAACTGCGCCACCAGGGCATCGACTTGCCCGATCAGGCCAGCCAGGCCGCGCAAACCCTCGAAGCCTGGGCGCTCGCCGCCATCGAGGCGTGCTGCAGTTGGGCGCCTGGCACTCAACCACCCGGCAGCAAGGATCATCGCAGCGACGGTTTGCTGGTCGGACCTTTCCAGGCGTCGCCACCCTTTGACCTGTTGATCGTCAACACCGACGGCACCCTGGCCGAGCGCAGTGGCAACGGGTTGACGATCTTTTCCCAGGCACTGAGCGATCAAGGGCTGTTGCCGAAGGACGAAGCCTGTCTGCTCAGGGTTCATCACGACAAGGCTGATACGCCTTCACCGGGGCAGACTTCCGTGAAAGCCGCGCAGGTCGATGACGTGCACGGTTTCTGGCTAGATCTGGGGCAGCCGGGATTCGGGCCGGCAGCGGTCAGTGCCGACGGGGTTGAGGCTGTGGTGTTCAACGGTCGTGAACTCAGTCACGTTGAACCATTGGCGGCACTCAATGGCGCATGGTCGCGCAGTCAGTTCGCGCGGGTTGGCAATCCGCATTGCGTGACGCTGGTGGAACGTGCCGAGGATCTGCCGAGCAACGAGCAGATGCGGGAACCGGCGCTGGGTGAAGGGTTGATGCGAATCGCCTACGCCATGCCGGTGGGTGCAGGCAAACCTTGTCCGGCGGGGATCAATCTGCAATGGGCAATGCGAGTGTCCGAAGGGCACATCGCTGCGCGAGTGTTCGAGCGGGGCGAGGGGCCGACGGCATCCTCGGGGACCAGCGCCAGTGCGGTGGCCAGTTCGGCGTGGCGGGTGGGCTGGGTCAGCGCCGGGGAGGTGAAGGTGACGATGCCCGGTGGCACGGCGCCGATCTTGCTGGAAGAGGAGCGGGGGGAGTTGAGTCGGGTCAGTCTGTTTGGTACGGCTCGAATGATCGATTGATTTTGAAATAGCCTTCGCGAGCAAGCCCGCTCCCACATTGGTTCTGTGTCGTACACAGATGTTGTGTTCACTGAAGATCAACTGTGGGAGCGGGCTTGCTCGCGAAGGGGTCAGTCCAGTCAGGGCAAGTTTCAGCCCAGCCCACTAAACTCCACCACCGGCATCGTCCGCTTCATCAACACCTTGCCCTCGCGCACCGAGTACAGCGGCAAGCCCTGACTGCGGATCACTTCGTAGTCGCTGTCCGCCGACAGAATCAGCAGATTCGCCGGCCGCCCGCGCTCCAGGCCATAACGCTCGCCGAGGTTCATGGCCCTGGCGCTATTGTCCGTCACCAGGTCCAGCGCGCTTTGCAGGTTGCGATAGCCGAGCATGTGGCAGATGTGCAGCCCGGCCTCCAGTACCCGCAAGATGTTGCCGTTACCCAGCGGGTACCACGGATCGACGATCGAGTCCTGGCCGAAGCACACGTTCATCCCCGCTTCCAGCAACTCGTTGACCCGGGTCACGCCCCGGCGTTTCGGGAAACTGTCGAAGCGACCTTGCAGGTGGATGCTTTCAGTGGGGCAGGAGACAAAGCTGATCCCCGAATGCCCGAGCAAGCGAAACAGTTTGGCGCAGTAGGCGTTGTCGTAGGAACCCATGGCCGTGGTGTGGCTGGCCGTGACCCGCGAGCCCATGCCGCGGCTGCGGGCCTCTTCGGCGAGCACTTCGAGAAAGCGCGAATGCGGGTCGTCGGTTTCGTCGCAATGCACGTCCACCAGGCAGCCGCTGCGTTCGGCCAGGTCCATGAGGAACTTCACCGAGCTGACGCCCTGATCGCGGGTGTATTCGAAATGCGGAATGCCACCGACCACATCGGCGCCCATGCGGATCGCTTCTTCCATCAACTCGCGGCCATTGTGGTACGACTCGATGCCTTCCTGAGGGAACGCGACGATTTGCAGATCGACCAGGTGCCGGCTTTCCTCGCGCACTTCGAGCATGGCCTTGAGCGCGGTCAGTTGCGGGTCGGTGACGTCGACGTGAGTGCGCACATGCTGGATGCCGTGGGCGGCGAGGGCCTGGATGGTTTTCTTGGCCCGGGCCTTGGTGTCTTCCTGGGTGATGGTCGCCTTGCGCTCGCCCCAGCACTCGATGCCTTCGAACAGCGTGCCGCTCATGTTCCAGCGCGGCTCGCCGGCGGTCAGGGTTGCGTCGAGGTGGATGTGCGGCTCGACGAAGGGCGGCACCACCAGATTGCCGCCGGCATCCAGATCGCCAGGGCCCAGGGTCGGGGCCTCGGTCTGGCGGGCGATGCTGCTGATCAGACCGTTTTCCAGGTTCAACTCATGCAGGCCTTCCTGGTTGCGCAGACGGGCGTTGATGATGTGCATCGGGCAGATCCTTTTGGCGAATCGTTTAGGCAATCTCCTTACGTTAGCTCGGTGGCGGCGGTCCCCGCCAGTTCAAAATGTGGGAGCGGGCTTGCTCGCGAAGACGGTGTGTCAGCTACATAGATGCCGGATGTGCTGGCGCTTTCGCGAGCAAGCCCGCTCCCACAGGGGGTTGGGTTTGTTCAGGTAGATAGTTGGAGGGGCAAAAAACGCAGCAGAGCGGCAACGACCGCTTCGGGCGCATCTTCCTGGACCAGATGACCGGCGCTGGCAATCGGATGAAACTGCGCGCCGGGAATCATCTGCTGCAAGGCCCGTCCGCGTTCGACGGGAATCCACTGATCGTCTTCACCCCAGAGAATCTGCACCGGGCAGCGAATCGCCGGATACAAACGTTCGGCCTCGCGGGTATAACGCTCGTCCATCTGCGCGATCTGCCGATAGAACCCCGCTTGCCCGGGATCGCCCAGCCACGGCAGAACGTAGGGGGCGAGTTCGGCGTCGGGGATTTCGCGCTTGATCGCCCCGCGAATATAGGTCGGTACGATGGCTCGCTGAATGTAATCGGGCAGTCCGCTGAACGCCGCTTCATGCTGACGCACATGCTGCACGAACGGTGAACCCCAGGGCGTCAGCGCTACCGGGTCGATCAGCGTCAGGCTGCGGTAATCCTTGCCATTGAGCAGATGCGTGCGCAGGGCAGTGGCGCCGCCGAAGTCGTGGGCCACCACGTCGGGGCGATCCAGGCGCCAATGCTCCAGCAGTTGTGCCAACAACTGGTTTTGCACACCGAGCGAGACATCGGCGTCGGGTTGTGCCGACTGCCCATAACCCAGCAGATCGAAGTAGTAGACGCGGTGAGTCGCCGTGAAATACGGCGCGATCCGGTGCCACACGTAAGAAGAAAAGGGTGTGCCATGCACGAACACCAGCGGCGGGCCGTCGCCGTGTATGGCATAGCGCACCTGATGTCCATTGAAGGCAAAAACCTGATCCAGCGGCCAGTCAGTCATGGACCTGTCCTCTTGGCGGGGGGATAGGGGAAAAGCATAGGCATAAAAAAACAGCCGATGAAGGCTGTTCTTTATTTCTCTGACCAACTGTAGGAGCGAGCTTGCTCGCGAAGAACGTCAACGATTACGCGTGGTATCTGGCAGCCAGCGGTGCTCTGGCGTCCATCGCGAGCAAGCTCGCTCCTACAAGGGGGCGGTGTCTTTATTCGCCGCGATAGATGCAACCGCTGGTGCACGTCTCGTGGATGCGGATCGCACTGAGCTCCGGCAGCAGGGGCTTCATCTCATTCCAGATAAACTTGGCCAACACTTCACTGGTCGGGTTTTCCAGGCCGGGAATGTCGTTCAGGTAGTTGTGGTCCAGGCGCTCGTACAGCGGCTTGAAGATTGCCTTGATTTCCGAGAAGTCGCGGATCCAGCCGGTGTGCGGGTCGAGGTCGCCGCTCAGGTGGATTGCCACTTTGAACGAGTGACCGTGCAGGCGCCCGCACTTGTGGCCGTCCGGGACGTGGGGCAGGCGGTGGGCGGATTCGAAAGTAAATTCCTTGAAGATTTCCACAGTTTTTCAGCTCTGTTCAGGTGGCGTTCGCCGCAGCGATTCGGGCAGGCGGCGAGTTTACCAGTTTGTCCTGACTAAAGGGTCAGCAAGTGCTCGCCGAGGCGACCGTTGGCGGCCAGTTCGAGGAATTCGTCGCCCATGCGGCGGCTTTCTTCCATGGTCGTGCGCCAGTATTTCTGCCGGCTCGGGGCTTCGCCCATGAAGCGCTTGAAGTCGTTGCGGTCCGGCAGTTTGCCGTAGGGCAGGCGCGCCAGGTATTCCTTCGACGGCGCCAGCAGCAGCACGTTTTGCAGGCGTGTCGGGCAGGCGCGGCGCCACGGCAGGGTCTTGTCGAACCAGCCGGGAATCACCCGGTCGGTGAAATGCGGGTAAAGCACGATGTCGTTGCCGCTGTAAGGCAGGTCCAGGTGGTAATCCAGCAGTCCGCCGTCGCGAAAGCTGCCGGCGCCGGCGCCCGGCAGGTCGCGCACGCCTTGCATCACCATCGGGATCGAGCCCGAAGCCAGCAGGGCCTGGCGCAGATTGCCGGCATCGAGGGCGACGAAGCGCGACGGGAAGTCGGTCAAGGCATCGACCGGCGGGGCCAGGCGCGGGTCGTGGATGATCAGGCGTTCGAAGTGCCGGGCCAGCCGCGCCCGGCCGCGCAGGTTGTCGGCGATGACCGAGGACAGGCCCAACCCAAGACGTCCGCGATGATCGTCGGCGAGCAGGCCGTGGCTTTTGACCACCATGATGTTCAGGCGGTAATCGCTGTTGGCCAGGATCGAGGCATCGCGACCGTCGAGCAGGTCATCGAGCATGCGCCGGGAGCTCTGGCTGATCTGCGCCATGGTCACGCCCTTGGCGAAATTCTGCTCGGTGTACAGCTGCCCGAGACGCCGGATGCCCTCGGCGGCGTCCGGCAGGCAGGCGCTGGCGAAGCGCCAGGAACCTACCGATGCACCAATCAGCGAGCGCTCCCGCGGTGCGGCTGGCAGCCACTCGCCGAACAGCGCCAGGTCCAGACCCTGAATCCCCAGCGCCTTCGGACCACCGGCCGCGCCAGGCAGGGTGCCGACCTCGGCGGCGTTCAAGCCGTTGTCCCGGATGCGCGCAAAGGCGCGTGGACCGGCCTTGAGGGTCAGGGAGGGGAACTTGATGTGGATGGCGGTCATTAAAGTCTCGAAGTCTGTTCAGCGGGCAGATTATGTGGGAGCGGGCTTGCTCGCGAAAGCGGTGTGACCGTCAACATTGATGGCGACTGACACGGCCTCTTCGCGAGCAAGCCCGCTCCCACAGGGGGTTGAGGTGTCAGCAATGATGGCAATTCAGTTTCAATTAAGTTCAGCGGGTTAAGGTGGCTCGCCTGGCCCCCCGACGCAACGCTGATACCATTGTGGTTTTCGCTCTGGAATTAGACCCGGTCATCGGGCAGTGACTCAAGGATCATCAGGATCGGTAATGAAGGTGTTTCTACTCAATCGATGTGTCGCACGCGGGATGGCGCTGCTGCTTCTGGCATTTTGCTCGGCAGTGATGGCCCGCGACCTGGATCAGGATGAAGCCCTGCGCCTGCGTCAACAGGGGGTGATCCTGCCGCTGGAGCAACTGTTGCAGCAAGCGATGGATCGCTACCCCGGCGCAAAACTGCTGGAAGCCGAACTCGAAGAGAAGCACAACATCTACCTTTATGATGTCGAATTGCTGACCCCCGAAGGCGTGGTCCGTGAGCTGCACATCGATGCGACTGACGGCCGAATATTGAAAGACAAGGAAGACTGATCCATGCGTTTGCTTCTGGTGGAAGACCATGTGCCCCTGGCCGACGAACTGTTGGCCGGCCTCAACCGCCAGGGTTATGCGGTGGACTGGCTGGCCGATGGTCGCGATGCGCTGCATCAGGGCAGTACCGAACCTTACGACCTGATCATCCTCGACCTCGGCTTGCCGGGTGTGCCGGGGCTTGAGGTGCTGGCGCAATGGCGCGCGGCGGGGCTGGCCACGCCGGTGTTGATCCTGACGGCCCGTGGTTCCTGGGCCGAGCGCATCGAAGGCCTCAAGGCCGGCGCCGACGATTACCTGACCAAACCCTTTCATCCCGAAGAGCTGTTCTTGCGCATCCAGGCGTTGTTGCGCCGCTCCCATGGCCAGGTCAACCAGCCGACACTCCAGGCCGCCGGATTGCATCTGGACGAAGGGCGCCAGTGCGTTGTCCGCGAGGGCGCGGACATTCAGTTGACCGCCGCGGAGTTTCGCCTGTTGCGGTATTTCATGCTGCACCCCGAGCAGATCCTCTCCAAAAGCCATCTCGCCGAACACCTCTACGACGGTGAAACCGAGCGCGATTCCAACGTGCTGGAGGTCCACGTCAACCATTTGCGCCGCAAGCTCGGCAAAAGTGTGATTGAAACCCGTCGCGGCCAGGGCTACCTGTTCGGCGGACAAGCCCGGTGAGATCGATCCAGCGTCGCTTGAGCCTGGGCCTGATCAGTGTGATGGTGGTCGTTGGCCTGGTGCTGGCGCAAACCAGCCTGTGGCTGTTCGAAATGGGTTTGCAGCGCTACCTCGAAGCCGGGTTGCGCAATGACAGCGAGAACCTGCTGGCGGCACTGGTGCGCGGGCCGCAGGGCTTGCAACTGGATGAACGACGTCTGTCGCCAGCCTATCAGCGGCCGTTTTCCGGGCATTATTTCCGCATCGATTTCGCCGACGGCCATTGGCGTTCCCGTTCGTTATGGGATCAGGAACTGCCGGCGCTCGATCAACCCGGCCTGCACGACAACCTGCAACTGGGGCCGGAAGGGCAACAGTTGCTGGTATTGCGTACGGACTATCGACGGTTGGGACTGCCGATTTCCATCAGCGTCGCCGAGGATTACACGCCAATACGCGAAAGCTTCCGGCGTATGCAACAGATCGGCTTGGGCCTGGGATTGGCAGGGCTGCTGCTGATTCTGTTGCTGCAACGGATCACCGTGCGCCGTGCCTTGCGCCCGCTGGAACAGGCGCGCGAGCAGATCGCACAGTTGCAACAGGGCCAGCGCTCGCAACTCGATGACCAGGTGCCGGTGGAACTGGAGCCACTGGTGGCGCAGATCAACCATTTGCTGGCCCACACCGAAGACAGCCTCAAGCGCTCACGCAATGCCCTGGGCAACCTCGGCCACGCCTTGAAAACGCCGCTGGCGGTGCTGTTGAGCCTGGCTTCAAGCGAGCAACTGGACGCGCACCCGAAACTGCGCAAAGTCCTCAAAGAGCAACTGGAGCAAGTCCAGCAGCGACTCAATCGCGAACTCAACCGCGCACGGTTGTCTGGTGATGCGTTGCCCGGTGCGCTGTTCGATTGCGCCGCCGAACTCCCCGGGTTGCTGGCCACCCTGAACATGATCCATGGCGAACACCTGGCGCTGAGCTACCGCGCTCCGACCGGCCTGCAATTGCCCTGGGACCGTGAGGACCTGCTGGAACTGTTGGGCAACCTGCTGGACAACGCCTGCAAATGGGCGGATGCCGAGGTTCGCGTGAGTGTGGTCGAAACGGCGGGCGGGTTTGAACTCAGTGTCGAAGATGACGGCCCGGGCATTCCCGCAGAGCGTCGCGATCAGGTGTTCAGTCGGGGAACGCGGCTGGATGAACAAACAGAGGGGCATGGCCTGGGGCTGGGTATCGTGCGCGATATCGTCGATAGCTGGGGCGGCAAACTGTCGTTGCTGGAAAGCGAGTGGGGCGGGCTGAAGGTCGTCATCGAATTGCCCAAACACACCTGAGGCCCCGCCGGGAACCCCACATAGAGCCTCTGCGCCTCAGGTGTGATGAATCTCCCGATCCTTGGTTTCCGGCATGAAGAAAATGCCCAGCACAGCCGTCATCACCGCAATGACAATCGGGTACCACAGCCCGTAGTAGATATCCCCCGTGGCCGCCACCATGGCGAACGCCACCGTCGGCAGGAAACCACCGAACCAGCCATTGCCGATGTGGTAGGGCAGCGACATCGAGGTGTAGCGAATACGCGCCGGGAACAGTTCCACCAACCAGGCGGCGATCGGCCCGTAGACCATGGTCACGTAGATCACCAGGATGGTCAGGAGCAGCAGCACCATCGGGTAGTTGGTCTTGGCCGGGTCGGCCTTCTCGGGGTAACCGGCGTCCTTGAGGGCGGTGGCGAGGGTGGCGGTAAAGGCGTCGTTTTTGGCCTTGAAGTCGGCGGCCGGCATGCCGGTGCCTTCGAAGCTCTCGATCACCTTCTCGCCAATGCGCACCTGCGCAACAGCGCCAGGCTCGGCGTTGACGTTCTTGTAGGGGATGGCCCGTTTCGCCAACACGGTCTTGGCCAGGTCACAGGAACTGGTGAATTTGGCCTTGCCCACCGGGTCGAACTGGAACGAGCACTGGTCGGCATTGGCGACCACCGTGACCGGGTTCTTCTCCTGCGCAATGAACACGTCGGGGTTACCGTACTGGGTCAACGCATGGAAGATCGGGAAATAGGTCGCGGCCGCCAGAATGCAGCCGGCCATGATGATGCCCTTGCGCCCGATGCGGTCGGACAGGCTGCCGAAAATGACGAAGAACGGTGTACCGATCAGCAGCGAGCCGGCAATCAGCAGGTTGGCGGTCTGCGGGTCGATCTTCAGCGTCTGCAACAGGAAGAACAGCGCATAGAACTGCCCGGTGTACCAGACCACGGCCTGGCCGGCGGTGCCGCCGAGCAGGGCCATGATCACGATCTTGAGATTGTCCCAGCGGGCGAAGGATTCGGTCAGCGGTGCCTTGGACGCCTTGCCTTCGGCCTTCATTTTCAAGAATACCGGTGATTCGCTCAGTTGCAGGCGGATGTACACCGAGACGATCAGCAGCAGGATCGACAGCAGGAACGGAATCCGCCAGCCCCAGGCCTCGAACGCTTCGGTGCCAAGGATGGTGCGACAGGCGAGGATCACCAGCAGCGAGAGAAACAGGCCGAGGGTCGCAGTCGTCTGAATCCACGACGTGAAGAAGCCGCGTTTGCCCTTGGGGGCATGTTCGGCCACGTAGGTCGCCGCTCCGCCGTATTCGCCGCCCAAGGCCAGGCCTTGCAGCAGGCGCAGGCTGATCAGGATGACCGGCGCGGCTACGCCGATGCTTGCGTAGCCCGGCAGCAAGCCCACCACCGCCGTGGAGACGCCCATGATCACGATGGTGATGAGAAAGGTGTGTTTGCGTCCGATCATGTCACCCAACCGGCCGAACACGATGGCGCCGAAGGGCCGAACGGCGAAGCCGGCGGCGAAGGCGAGCAGGGCGAAGATGAAAGAGGTCGTTTCGTTGACGCCGGCGAAGAAGTGCTTGGCGATGATCGCCGCGAGGGAGCCGTACAGGTAGAAGTCATACCATTCGAACACGGTGCCCAGGGACGACGCGAAAATGACCTTGCGCTCCTCCCGGGTGATCCCGTGGTTGGGCGCGCTGCCCGTGGTGGTGTTGTCGATGGCCGCCATGAGTGTTCTCCGTTGTTACTGTTGTAGGCCGGAGCACCTCTCAAATGTTGCCGCACCCTGGCCCTGGGGCTGATGTCGTCGGATTACGCAAAGCTTGCTTTGAAGTTGACGTCCCGGATTGTTGCCAGGTTCTCTGAAGCATAATCAGGTTCTGCTAGATATCCACTCGCCATCACTGTAGGAGCGAGCTCGCTCGCGAAAATCGTCAACGATGACGCGGGGAATCTGATTCCCCGCGGTGTCCTCGGGTTTTTCGCGAGCAGGCTCGCTCCTACAGTGCAGTTGCGGATTTAAACGCGGAACTGATCCATCAAGTTCTGCTGCTGGTTCGCCAGGCTGTTGAGCGACTGGCTGACCCGCGCCGATTCATTGGCCTGGCCCGACAGCGACTCAGTCACGTCGCGAATGGTCGCCACGTTGTTGTTGATCTCCTCGGCCACCGCGCTTTGCTCTTCGGCGGCACTGGCGATCTGCATGTTCATGTCGTTGATCACGGTCACCGCGTCGCCGATCTGGCGCAGCGCCGTCACGGCCTGGCCAACCTGCTCGACACTGCCCTGGGCCTGACGATGGCTGTTGTTCATCGAACCCACCACCTCCTGGGTACCGTTTTGCAGTTGCTCGATCACCAGGCGGGTTTCTTCCACGGACTCCTGGGTGCGCCGCGCCAGGTTGCGCACTTCATCGGCGACCACGGCAAAACCGCGCCCGGCCTCACCGGCACGGGCTGCTTCGATCGCGGCGTTGAGGGCCAGCAGGTTGGTTTGCTCGGCGATCGCGCGGATCACTTCCAGTACCGTGCCGATTTTCTCGCTGTTGGCTGCCAGGCCTTCGACCTGAACCATGGCGGCGCTCATGTCGGCGGCGAGGTTGCCGATGCTGGTGGTGGTGCGGTCGATCACGGTCAGGCCCTGACGGGTCGCCTGATCGGCGTCCCGTGCGGCATGGGCCGCTTGCGCGGCGCTGCGGGCGACGTCTTGGGCTGTGGCGCTCATCTCGTGGGAGGCGGTGGCGACCTGATCCACCTGGCGGTATTGCTGCTCCATGCCGGCGCTGGTCTGGGTGGCGATGGCGGAGGACTGGTCAGCGGTGCTGCGGGCGTCCTGCACTGAGCGTTTCACTTCGGCAATGATCGGTTGCAGTTTGTCGAGGAAACGGTTGAACCAGCCAGCCAGTTGGCCCAGTTCGTCCTTCTTGTCGTAGGCCAGGCGGCGGGTCAGGTCACCTTCGCCGCTGGCGATGTCTTCGAGCATCTGCGCCACGCCGAGAATCGGTTTGGTCACGCTGCGGGCCATCAGCCACACCAGCACCAGGCCGAGCAGCGCGGCGAGTACCCCCAGGCCGAGTTCGACCAGCGTGCCGGCGGTGTTGCTGTCATCAAGTTGCTTTTTCAGGGCTTCGGCGGGGCCGACCAGGACTTTCTCCGGCACGTCGAGCAGCACGCCCCAGGATTTACCGCCGGGAATTGGCTGGAAGGGTGCCAACACTTTCAGTTGCTGATTGCTGTGCAGGCTGGCGGTTTTGCTGCTGGCGCCGAGCATGCGCAGCAGTTCGGCACCGTTGGTCTTGTCCACGGCGTCCAGGTGCTGGCTGAGTTTGCTGGCGTCAGGACTGTAGCCGGCGAGGAGACCGGCCGGGCTGATGATGCTGACACTGGTCTGGCCGTCGTAGAGCTTCTTGCTGGCGCCCAGACTGACTGCTTGCAGGCTGTTGAGGTTGATGTCCACCGACAGCGAGGCGATGACCTTGCCGTTGACCATCAGCGGGAAAACGATGCTGGTCATCAGCACGTTCTGGCCATCGATCTCATAGAAGTAGGGTTCGATCACGCAGGGCTTGAGCGTGGTGCGCGGGCAGGTGAACCAGGCGTTGGCGGCTTCGCCGCTGGGGCCGGTGCTGGTGTCGGCCATGTCCTTTTCCGGCAGCGCCATCGAGGTCACCTTGCCCGGCGTCGGCTGCGACCAGTAGAGGGCGAAACGGCCTTTATCGTTGCTGCCCAGTTCGCCCTGGCCGGCGAACAGCTCATCCTTGCCGTCCAGCCCGTTGGGCTCGAACACCAGGGACAGGCCGAGCAGCTCCGGGTTGGCCTGCAGGGCCGACTTGACCTGGCGGGTCAGGTCTTCGCGCAGGTCGAAGGCATCGAGAAAGCGCTTTTCGGCCTGGTCACGCAGAAACAGCACCTGCCGCGAGAATCCGTGGCCGTACTGATAGGCGTCCATGAACTGCTGGCGAATGCCCAGCGCCTGGTTTTCGCCCTGGGACTCGATCCGCGCCTGGGCGGCTTCGGTCAGCATCTCCATGCTCGAGGCTTTCACCAGCGCGGAACTGTGCTCCATGCGATACAGCGAAAGACCCACCAGCAGGGTCACGATGCCCGCCAGGCACAGCCCGGCCAGCAGGGTGATTTTCCATTGGATGGAAAGTTGTCTGAGCGACATGGAGACGTCCTTATTCGATAAATATCTGAGACTTTGCCCTGTAACGGCCGCGATCGGGTTTTCTTTATGTCATCAGCCAAAGCTTTTGTGGCGAGGGGGCTTGCCCCCGTTGGGTCGCGAAGCGGCCCCCTATTTTGTCCGGTCATACCGCGTTGTCTGGATCGCGACTGCTACGCAGCGGAACGGGGGCAAGCCCCCTCGCCACAGGTCATCACATGCAGATACATATCCCCATTGCCCACGAGCTTTGACACCGCGCCCACTCTGCGGCAAAGTGCGCGCCCTCTAATAAGACCCATTCCTTTTATCCGCTGGCGGCTCTCGCAGACTGCCGGCCGGACTCTTTTCGCTTGTCCAGAGGTATGACAATGAATGCAGTAATTGCCGCGGTCGGCATCATGCTGGTGCTCAGCCTGTCCCGCGTGCATGTGGTGATCGCCCTGATCGTCGGTGCGCTGGTCGGTGGTTTGACCGGCGGCCTGGGCATCGAGGCGACGCTCAAGGCTTTCAACAGCGGCCTCGGTGGCGGGGCGACGGTGGCGTTGTCCTACGCCTTGCTCGGCGCTTTCGCCGTGGCCATTGCCAAGTCCGGCATGGCCCATGCGCTGGCCGACAAAGCCCTGGCGATGGTCGATCGCCAGCACGCCAACGGCGGAAGCCAGGTCAAATGGCTGCTGATTGGCCTGCTGTGGGTCGTGGCCATCGCCTCGCAGAACATCCTGCCGATCCATATCGCGTTCATTCCGTTGCTGGTGCCGCCGCTGCTTTATGTGCTGACCAAGCTGCAACTGGACCGTCGCCTGATCGCCTGTGTCATGACCTTCGGCCTGATCACGCCCTACATGTTCCTGCCGGTGGGCTTCGGCAACATCTTCCTCAACGAGATCCTGCTGGCCAACGTCGCCCGCAGCGGGGTGGACATCAGCGGCATCAATGTGACCCACGCCATGGGCATTCCGGCCCTGGGCATGGTGGCGGGCCTGCTGATCGCGTTTGTCAGCTATCGCAAGAAGCGTGTCTACGACCTGGCGAAGATCGAACAGGTCGAGCAAGTGGCGGTGCAATACAACCCGCTAAGCCTGATGGTGGCCGGTGTGGCCATCGCGGCGGCGTTCATCATTCAGTTGCTGCTCGATTCGATGATTATCGGTGCACTGGCCGGCTTCCTGATTTTCTCGGTGTCGGGCATCGTCAAGTGGCGTGACACCGATGACCTGTTCACCGAAGGCATGAAAATGATGGCGATGATCGGCTTCATCATGATCGCGGCCTCGGGGTTTGCCGAAGTGATGAAGGCCACCGGTGAGGTGCAGACGCTGGTCGAGTCGTCGGCGGCGTACATCGATCACAGCAAGGGCATCGGCGCCTTGCTGATGTTGCTGGTGGGGTTGCTGGTGACCATGGGCATCGGTTCTTCGTTCTCCACCGTGCCGATCCTGGCGGCGATCTTCGTGCCGCTGAGCGTGCAACTGGGCTTCAGCCCGATTGCCATCGTGTGCATCGTCGGTACGGCCGGTGCCCTGGGCGACGCCGGCTCGCCGGCTTCGGACTCGACCCTCGGCCCGACCTCCGGCCTGAACATCGACGGCCAGCACCATCACATCTGGGACACCGTGGTCCCGACCTTCCTGCACTACAACCTGCCGCTGCTGGCGTTCGGCTGGGTGGCCGCGATGGTCCTGTAACCCGGAACCCCCGTGGGAGCGGGCTTGCTCGCGAATGCGGTGTGTCAGACAACCTATATAGTGACTGACACGCCCTCTTCGCGAGCAAGCCCGCTCCCACAGGGGATCTTCTGCGGACCTGATGACCGCGTTCAACTTTTGACCCGGCGTGCCGTTAAAGCGTTTAACCACGCCAACAAAATCAAAAGAGTGAACGTCATGCGCATGAGCCTCAAGGCCAAAGTCCTGTCCCTTGCCGTCCTCCCGGTGTTGCTGTTTGCGCTGGTCATCAGCCTGACCACGCTGTTCATTCTTCAGGATCAGGCGCGCAAGGAAGTCGAGCAGACCCGCGAGCGCCTGCTCAGCGATGCCAAGGCGACCTTGCAAAGCTACGTGGCCGTGGCCATGACCACGATCAAACCGCTCTACGACGCGGCGGCCCCCGGCGATGAGGCGGCACGGGCCCAGGTGATCAAGCTGCTGTCGAGCATCACCTATGGCAAGGACGGTTACTTCTTCGGCTACGACTCCAACACCGTGCGCCTGTTCAAGGCCAACAGCCCCGAAGGCGTGGGCCAGAGCTTCAAGGACAACCGCGACCCGAATGGTGTCTACGTCAACCGCGACCTGGTGAAGGTGGCGAAGGACGGTACGCACTACCTGCAATACAGCTCGCCCTTGCCCGGCAACACCCAGGTGTTGGTGCCCAAGCTCGGCTACACCGAATACCTGCCGAAGTGGGACATGGCGGTCGGCACCTCGGTCAATCTCGACGGAATCGAAGCACAAGTGGCGGTGGTCGAAGCCAAGGTCCAGGAGCGCATGCAAGGCATGGTGCTGAGCATCGTCGGTGTGGCGCTCGTGGTGTTGCTTGTGATCGCCGCTGCCGGGATGCTGTTGGCCAACACCATTCTGCGTCCGCTGCATTTGATGAAAGCCAACCTCGACGACATCGCCGCGGGCGAGGGCGACCTGACCCGTCGCCTGACCATCACCAGCCAGGACGAACTCGGCGAACTGGCCGGCTCGTTCAACCGTTTCGTCGACAAGATCCACGGCCTGGTACGGCAGATCACCGAAATGACTTCGCAACTGACCGGGCTGGTGAATCAGGTGTCCGACCAGGCCAATCGCTCGGACCAGGCCATGGAACGCCAGCGCCACGAAACCGATCAGGTGGCCACGGCGATCAACGAAATGTCGGCCGCCGCCCAGGAAGTCGCAAAGAGCGCGCAGAGCGCTGCGGTGGCAGCCCAGCAGACTGACGAAGAAGGGCAGGCCGCCAAGCGTGTGGTGGCCGGTAGCATCGAGAAGATCCATGCGTTGGTGGACGACATCCGCAGCAGCGGTGTGTCCCTCGACAGCCTGCAAAAAGACGTTTCGTCGATTGTCAGCGTGCTCGGGGTGATCCGCTCGATCGCCGAACAGACCAATCTGCTGGCGCTCAACGCCGCCATTGAGGCGGCCCGTGCTGGCGAGGCGGGGCGCGGTTTTGCGGTGGTGGCCGATGAAGTGCGGGCGTTGGCCAGCCGTACGCAAATCAGCACCCAGGAAATCCAGGGCATGATCGACCGCCTGCAGGCCGGCACCCAGTCGGCGGTGGAGGCGATGCGTCGTTCCAGCGAGGCTGGTGACGGCACCTCGGCCCAGGCCAACGAGGCGGGGGCTTCGCTGGACACCATGGCTCAATTGATCGCCACCATCAATTCAATGAACGCGCAGATCGCCAGTGCCGCGGAAGAACAGACCGCCGTGGCCGAAGAGATCAACCGCAGCGTGCATCAGATTGCCGTGGCGGTGGATAGCGTGGCCGATGAAACCCAGCTTGGCGCGCAGACTTCCCGTAGCCTGGCCGACCTCGGTCAGCGCCTGGGCAGCCTGGTCGGGCAGTTCCGTATCTGAGGTCATATCGGGCTTTTGTGGCGAGGGGGATTGCCCCCGTTTGACTGCGCAGCAGTCACAAGCCCGGTCATTGCCATAAGTCAGGAACAACGCAGTTGCCAGGTTTTGGGGTCGCTGCGCAACCCAACGGGGGCAAGCCCCCCTCGCCACAGGGTCGGGTTCGACGCAGCAGCTTTTGTGGCGAGCGAGCTTGCTCGCGCCGGGCTGCGCAGCGGCCCCAAAAATCTGTGAGCGCTACGCACTCAAGCGGGAGCAAGCTCCCTCGCCACAAAAGATCGCAACCTGCGGCAGCTCCTACACTTACGGTGTGCATATGAGCACTGGCGACCATACAAGAGGAGTCAGACCCATGATTGACCGCGAAAGTATCTGCGATTGTCCGAAATGTTCCTGCAAACTCGGTGAACATCCGATTGCCCGTCACGGCAAGCATTACTGCTGTGAGGCCTGCGCCAAGCACCATGAACACGGCGAGGAATGCACCCATAAAGGCTGCAAGTGCGCCCATGGCTGACAACCGCGAATGAAAAGTGGAGCCTAGTCCGGCTCCACTTCCAGCCTGAGGCTGTCATCCTCCAGGCGTTCGCTGTGGCGCACGGTGCCCTGCAAGCGCCGCCCTTCGACCCGCACCACCAGGGTCTTGGCTTGCTCCAGATGTTCCGGCAGGGGTGCGGGGACGCGTATGGCGAAGCAAAATGGGTCATTTTCGACCTGTTCCAGTCCGATCCGGCACTCGACGCTTGTGGTGATGCGGCCTGACGACGTGTCCAGACCGTAGTCCAGTTGCGCAGGGCTGCTGACGGGTGTTGCACTCATTTCCCTTCCCCCGAACCTGATGGTTGCCAGAGATTAGTTCGCCGGCCGCCACTTGACGTTTTCCACGCCGAATTTTTCCGCCATCGGCTTGCTGGTCTTTTGCACCTTCTCGCGTCCAAATCGGGGGATTCGCCCCACCCCCGCGTCACAGCTCGCCCAATGCCAGGCTTCTGCGTTATCCATTTTTTCCAGTCGAATAATGAATGACTTTGGCGCGCCATGGAGGGTGTACTCGATGACGAATAATTTTGCACTGTTCATAAAGCCCCGGTTCCTCCCTGTTGTACATAAAAGGATCGCGCGCCATCGGGAAAATTCACTCGAATTGTCGGAAGGCTGCGGTTGCTGGCGACAAGTTCCGTGCCTCGTTACCATGTGGCTTCCCTGATCCCCCAATGAACATAGACCATGGCCCTCGCTGTACCGCCCGACCTGAGTGACACCGATGTGCCGGTGCAACCGCTGGCTCGCACCTATCCGCGCGGGTTGTACATCGAGCCCCATGAGCACGTCTGGGGCCAGTTGCTGTATGCGATGAGCGGGGTGATGTGGGTCGAGACGCCGCACGAAGCACTGGTGGTGCCACCGCAACGGGCGGTGTGGTTGCCGCCCGGCGTGCCCCACGGGATTCGTGTGGTGTCCGACCTGCAAATGCGCAACATCTACCTGCGGCCGTCCCTGGCCGAGACCCTGGATGACAGCGTTCAGGTGATCGAGGTCGGCGGCTTGCTGCGCGAGCTGATCGTCGGCCTGGTGGAGCAGGGCAACGACGGGCCGCCCGAGTACTACGACGCGCTGGTGGGCCTGGCGCTGCTGGAGCTCAAGCGGGCCAGGCGTTCGCTGCTGAAAATCCCGCTGCCGGACGATTCCGACCGACGGCTGATGAACCTGTGTCAGGCGGTCATGTCCGCGCCCTCGCTGGATATTCCGTTCGAACAACACGCGCAAACCGCTGGTGCCAGCGTGCGGACCCTGGCGCGGCTGTTCAAGGACGGTCTGGGCATGGGTTTCGCCGAGTGGCGGCGCCAGGTGCAACTGGCGACGGCGGTGGCCGAGTTGATCCAGGGCGTTCCGGTCAGCGCGATTGCCCGGGACCTGGGCTATTCGCCGAGCAGCTTCAGTGACATGTTTCGTCGTGAACTGGGTATTGCCCCCTCGCAGTTTCCCGCGGCGCAACGCCAGGACTGAATTCGCCGGCACCCTGCTTTGGCCGAAATTCAGAAGTACTTGGCCGATGCTCAAAGGCGGCGCCCTCTAGACTCAGCGCATACCTCAATTGCCCTGGAGTCTGCCATGAACCTCCTCATGTCACTGGCCATCGGCCTGGGCGTCGGTCTGCTCTACGGCGCCCTGGACTTTCGTTCCCCCGCACCCCCGGCCATCGCGCTGGTGGGCCTGCTCGGCATGCTCGCCGGCGAGAAGCTCTGGCCGATGGGGCGAGAGCTGGTGGCTGGCTGGATCTCCTGAACCCTTTTTTGACTCGATGGATGCGCCCATGAAAGCTCTGCAATTCGATAAAACCGGTGATCTCTCGGCCTTGCGCTACGTCGAGGTGCCAACGCCTGTTCCTGGCGCCGATGAAGTGTTGGTCGAGATCAAGGCCGCGGGCCTCAACCCCAGCGATGTGAAGAACGTGCTGGGGCGCTTTCCCTACACAACCTTGCCACGCATTCCCGGTCGTGATTTTGCCGGTGTGGTCGTCGCCGGCCCGCAGGCGCTGATCGGCCAGGATGTCTGGGGTACGGGGCGGGAACTGGGCTTTTTCGCCGACGGTTCCCACGCGCAGTTCGTCAAGCTGCCGGCCAATGGCGTGGCGCTCAAACCCACGCACCTGAGCTTCGCCCAGGCCGCCAGCCTCGGCGTGCCCTACACCACGGCGTGGGATGCGCTGGAGCGCAGCCTGGTGACGGCCGAAACCCGTTTGCTGGTCATCGGTGGCGGGGCGGTCGGCACTGCCGCGTTGGCCCTGGCCAAGGTGCGCGGCGCCCGGGTGCTGGCGGCCGCGCGGCGTGCCGAGCAGGTCAAGGACTTGCAGGACCAGGGTTACCAGACCCTGCAACTGGATAAACCCGAAGACCTCGGGGCGCAGGTCAACGCCGTGTATGCCGGCGGTGCCGACGTGATCTTCGACACCACCGGGTTCTGGCTGCCGGCCTCGGTGCCAGCCCTGGCCACGTTCGGCCGCATCGCGATCATCGCGGCACCCGTGGACGGTCACGTGCAACTGCCGGCCCTGGCGTTGTATCGCAAGGGCGGCTCGGTGGTGGGGATCAACTCGCTGTTGTACGGGGTGCAGGCGTGTGCGGCGATGCTCGAGCAGTTTGGCCGGTACTTCGATCAGGACCTGCTGCCGTTGCCTCAGGGCTTGTTCGAATCGCCCTTGTCCGAAGGCCTGGAGCGTTACGCCGAAGTGAACCAGGGCAGCGGCGACAAAGTGATTCTGCTGCCATGACCCATCCCCCTGTGGGAGCGGGCTTGCTCGCGAAGAGGGTGTGTCAGTCACTATAAATG
>NZ_JAHBDR010000088.1:0-36634 GCF_019956575.1 Pseudomonas sp. A-R-19 | reverse complement strand
CACACCACCCGCCCCACCGTCGCGACACCCTGCAAATACTCCTGCAAAACCGACGTCTTGCCATACCCGGCAGGCGCGCAAAGCAGTTGCAAGCGGCAAAGTTTGCTCTCGAGTACGTCGCACAGATGCGGTCGTGGCACCAACATGGCGGACCTCATGGATGGAAAGTGAACTCCATCATTGGGCCAGTCGGCTGTTCAGGCGCCACCCGCATCAGGTGGGTATCAACGCACAACGCCCTGCAAGCAGGGCGTTGTGCGAAGCGGGACAAGCGGTCAGCGAATGCCGTCGTTGCGCAGCGCCGCCGGGGTGAAGTCAGTCATTTTCGCGGTCATGCCGTAGGTGGTGGCATGCCTGGACTGGTTGGTCATCGCCAACACGTTGTAGCGCCCGGCGATCAGGTCGTAGATGCCGAGCATGGCGAAGTTCGACGCACCACGCTCGTAATCGTTGACCGCATAACCTTCCGCGACACGCCATAGCTGGCCACGACCGTCGTAGTGATCGACTTCGGCCAGTTGCCAGGTGTCTTCGTCGAAGTACATGTCACGCTTGGCGTACACGTGGCGCTGCCCCGGCTTCAGCGTGGCCTGCACGTGCCAGACGCGGTGCAGCTCATAACGCGTCAGGTCCTGGTTGATGTGCCCCGGCTTGATGATGTCGTCGTATTTCACCTTCGGCGATTGCAACTTGTAGTTGTTGTACGGGATGTACAGTTCCTGTTTGCCCACCAGCTTCCAGTCATAACGATCCGGCGCGCCGTTCATCATGTCGGTGTTGTCGGCGGTGCGCATGCCGTCGGAGCCGTTGCCCGGCCCGTCATACGCCACTTGCGGAGCACGGCGCACCCGGCGCTGACCGGCGTTGTAGACCCACGCCAGGCGCGGTTCCTTGACCTGGTCGATGGTCTCGTGGATCAGGATCACGCTGCCGGCCATGCGTGACGGCGCGGTGATTTCCTGTTTGTAGTAGTACAGGACGTTGTCGGCCTGCCCGGCATCGACGCCTTCCATCAATTGCGGGAAGGCCAGTTTGTCCTCGTACTCGACGATGGAATAAGACCCGTTGGTTTGCGGAGCGGCCTGGGCCGCTATGCGTTCCATGTTGCCGCCGCGATAGCGGTTGGTGTGGTTCCAGTACACCTCCACACCGTTCTTTGGAATCGGGAACGGGTAATAGCGGGTCTGGGTGAAGTTTTCCAGGCCGTTGCCATCGGGGGTCAGTTCGGTGGTCACCGCACTCTTTTTGGCAATGTCATAGATGTTCTGCGGCGAGGCTGCGGTGCGCTGGGTCTTGAACACCGGGATCTTGTAGCTGTCCGGGTAGCGCTTGAACATCGCCAGCTGGCCGGGGGTCAGCTTGTCCTTGTACTGGTCGACGTTGGTTGCCGTGATCACGTACTGCGGTTTTTCACCGGCGAACGGATCGCCGAGAAAACCATTGTCGAGTGCCGCCGCACCGGGTTTGAGGCCACCGGTCCAGGCAGGAATGCTGCCGTTGGCATTGCCCTCTTTCTGCGCGCCCAGTGGCGTCAGAGTGGTACCCAGTTGCGCGGCTTCCTGCGGGGTAACAGCGGCCATTACACCGCTGGCCAGCAATGACAGACTCAGTGCGCCAGCGCGCAGCATTAAACGTGCGTTCATGTTCAGGTTCCTCTGGCAGGGTTGCATCAGAAATTCACGCCGAAGCTCAGCGCGGCATAGTCGCGGTCGACGTTGGTATTGAAATCGCCACCGAAGTAGTTGGTGTAACTGAGGCTGGCGGTGTAGGTGTTCTGGTAGTCGGCATCGACACCGACGCTGACCGCCTTGGAGCCTTCATCGAAGTTCGGGCCGTAGCCCTGGACGTCATGGGACCAGGCGATGTTCGGCGACAGGTTGATGCCGGCGATCACGTTCGGGTAATCGAGCTTGCCGCGCAGGCGATAGCCCCAGCTGCTGCTGGTGTAGAAACCATCGTTGTTGCATTCCTGCGCCGGGTTGCTGGCGTTGGGCAGGCCCGCTGCGGTGCCACGGCAAGTGGCGGCACCCACAGCACCCGGCAGTTCACCGGAACCGAAGGCCGGGCTGCGACCGAAGCGCAAGTCCGTGCCGTCCGCCTTGCCCAGGCCGTTGATCTTGTTGTAACCCACCTCGCCCACCAGGGTCAGGCGACTGGCGCCGAAGACCTGATCGAAGAACTGCGTGGCGGTCACCTGTGCCTGGGTCACCGGCATGCGCTTGTAGCCATTGACCTCGCCACCCAGGGTACGTCCGGCGAAACCGGTGGTGATCAGCGGCGACGTCGCACCGAAGGTTGCCGAAGACAGCAGGTCAGCGGTGTTCAGTTGCAGCGGCATGTTCGGCCGGTAGCTGACTTCGCCACCGAGCGAGACGCCGGCGACGTTGGTCTGGAAGCTCAAGCCATACAGGCGGATGTCTTCCGGGTAATCGATGAAGTAGCGGGCACTGCGCGCCGAAGCGACGCCACCGGCCGGGTTGCTCATCTGGTTGATACTGAGGAACGGGCTGCGACTGTGGTAGTTCATCGCGTAGGCACCGAACTCGGTGTCATTGGCCTCTGGCACGTACCAGCGCAAGGCCAGGCCGTACTGACCGCTGTCGCGTGCATCGTTGTCTTTGAGGCGCGGAATGAAGGCGTCATCGGTGCCCGCGGCAATGGCTGCCAAGCCACCGGTGTTCTTCGCCACGCCCGGCGGCAGGTCGAGACCGGCGATCACCAGGCGGTCGTCGCAGCCTTGGGGTACGCCGTCGCTGCCGAAGAACGTGCCGCAGTTGTCCACCACCGACTTGTCCCATTGCAGCTGATAAAACGCTTCGGCGGTGATGTTGTCGGCCAAGCCCTGGGACACGTAGAGCAGGTTGACCGGAATCAGGCCCTCCTTCACTTCCGCGCCCGGGCGGCGCAGTGCCGCGACGTCGATCGGGTTGATGCTGTTGATCGAGTTGCCGATGAAGGTACTCTCGCCCCAGCTCACCACTTGCTTGCCCAGGCGCACGTTGCCGACCTGATCGCCGATCGTGTAGTTGTGGTAGACGAAGCTGTCGAGGAACATCGCGCCGGACGACTTGGCCGCACGGTCGCGTCCTGAGTCGTTGATGTCATAGAACGGACGGCTCTCGTCCATCAGCTCGAAGTCGTACCAGTACTTGCCGCGCACGAAGGCGCCGCTGTCGCCGTACTTCAGCTCCAGGTCATGCACGCCCTTGAAGATCTTCGAGAAGGTCTCACCCTTCTTGAAGTTCAGGCGATTGTCATCGGTGGTCCGGGACGAGGACTTGCCGCCGGTGACACCCTGGGAGTTGAAGTTGGAGATGAATTGCTTGTCTGGATCAGCCGTCGACCAGCTCGCACCGATCGACAGCGACGAATCGAAATTGCCCTGGATTTCCCCGATGTTGAAATCAACAGCGTGAGCCTGATTGCTCGCGCAAGCGGCAACCATCACAGCGACGGCCAGCAGACTCGGCTGGAAGACTCCGCGCATTGTTTTTGTTGTCATGCGGTTTCTCCGGTTAAGGATTAAGTGTTGGAGAGCCCATGCTAGTGGGGCTGTGGTCCGCTCCTCACACCCGAACGGGTGATTTGAAACGGTGTTGTTCGCCGGGTTGGGTCCGACGTAACAGCCCGGTGAGCGCAGTGCTCGCCGGGCGTTACGCTCGGTGACATTCACCCGCCGGTTTTTCCGTACAGCGTCACCACGCAGGCACCCCCCAGGCCGAGGTTGTGCGCCATGGCCAGGCGTGCACCGTCGACCTGGCGCTGCTCGGCATTGCCGCGCAATTGCTGGGTCAGCTCGTAGCACTGCGCCAGGCCGGTGGCGCCCAAGGGATGGCCCTTGGAAAGCAGGCCGCCGGACGGGTTGATCACGGTCTGTCCGCCGTAGGTGTTGTCGCCGTCCATGACGAACTTCTCGGCGCCGCCCTCGGGGCAGAAACCCAGCGACTCGTAGCAGATCACTTCGTTCTGGGCGAAGCAGTCATGCAGCTCGCAGACATCGATGTCTTGCGGGCCGACGCCGGCCTTCTCGTAGACCTGGCCCACGGCGGCGTGGGTCATGTGGGTGCCGACCCAATCGAGCATCGAGGGTTTTTCGAAATTGAAGGATTCGGGGGTGTCGGTGGTCATCGCCTGGGCGACGATTTCCACGTCGCGGCGCAGGCCATGCTTCTTGGCAAAACGCTCGGACACCAGGATCGCCGCCGCGCCACCGCAGGTTGGCGGGCAGGCCATCAGGCGGGTCATCACGCCTGGCAGAATCACCGGGTCGTTCATCACGTCTTCGACGCTGAGCACCTTGCGAAACAAGGCGAGCGGGTTGTTGGCGGCATGCCGGCTGGCCTTGGCGCGCACAGCGGCGAAGGTCTCCATGCGGGTGCCGTATTTGTCCATGTACTCGCGCCCGGCACCGCCGAAGGTGCGGATCGCCTGGGGCATGCCTTCCATGTCGGCAGTCAGGCCGCGCAGGATCGGCAGGAAACGCTCACGGGTTGGCGGGCGGTCGTCCCAGTGAGACTTCAACGCGCCGGCCTGCATCTGCTCGAAGCCCACCGCCAACACGCAATCGGCCGAACCGGATTCGATGGCCTTGCGCGCCAGGTACAGCGCCGTGGAACCGGTGGCACAGTTGTTGTTGACGTTGACCACCGGAATCCCGGTCATGCCCACTTCGTACAGCACGGTCTGCCCGCAGGTGGAGTCGCCGTAGACGTAACCGGCGTACGCCTCCTGCACCAGGTTGTAGTCGATGCCGGCATCGGCCAGGGCGCGACGCACCGCTTCGGCCCCCATCTGCACATAGCTCGGGCTGTCGCTGGGCTTGCGGAAAGGGATCATGCCGACGCCGGCAACCAGTACTTTTTCGCTCATGGTGTCACCTGGAAATGAGGGGGAAGGATCACAACTGGCGCGCGATCAGTTCGCGCAGCACTTCACTGGTGCCACCGAAGATGCGCGTCACGCGCATGTCGACGAAGGCGCGGGCAATCGGGTACTCGAGCATGTAGCCGTAGCCGCCGTGCAGCTGGACCATGTCGTCGATGCATTGCCAAAGCGTCTCGGTGGCGTACAGCTTGGCGATCGCCGATTCCTGCACGGTCAGGCGCCGGCGCATGTGTTCGGCGATGTAGTGGTCGATGGTCAGGCGCACGGCGGTGGCCTTGGCCTTGATGTCGGCGAGCTTGAACTTGGTGTTCTGGAAGTCCCAGACGGTCTGGTTGAAGGCCTTGCGATCCTTGACGTACTCGACGGTCTGCTCCAGCAGGCGTTCGAGTTTGGCGGCGCTGTACAGGGCGATCACCAGGCGCTCTTGCGGCAGCTCTTCCATCAGGTGCATGAAGCCCTTGTTTTCCTCACCGAGCAGGTTGCCGACTGGCACACGCACGTCGTCGAAGAACAGCTCGGCGGTGTCGGCCGCGTGCTGGCCGACCTTCTCCAGCTTGCGCCCGCGACGGAAGCCTTCGCGATTGCACTCGACCATGATCAGGCTGCAACCCTTGGCGCCCGCGCTCGGGTCGGTCTTGCACACCACCACGACCATGTCGCAGGTCAGGCCGTTGCTGATGAAGGTCTTGCTGCCGTTGATCACCCATTCGTCACCGTCGCGCACGGCGGTGGTGCGGATCGCCTTGAGGTCGGAGCCGGTGCCCGGTTCGGTCATGGCCACCGCCAGCACGGTTTCGCCGGAGCAGATTTTCGGCAGCCATTGCTGCTTCTGCTCCTCGGTGCCCAGGCGCACGATGTACGGCGCGACGATGTCCGAATGCACGCCCAGGCTCCAGCCTGAGACCCCGGAGCGATAGAGCTCTTCGATCAGCACCGCCGAGTGCCCGAAGTCACCGCCGCCACCGCCGTATTCGGTCGGTACGGTGAGGCACAACAGGTTGTGGCGCCCGGCCTTGAGCCAGGTTTCCCGATCGACCTGCCCGGCCTCGTCCCACTGCGCCTGCTTGGGCAGGCATTCACGCTCGAAGAAACGGCGCGCGGTTTCACGCAGCATTTCGTGGTCTTCACGGTAGACGGTACGGTTGATGTGCATCGGAATCTCCAGTGGATTGCCAGGCAGACAAGCGCCTGGTTCGTGAGTCCACTGTATTGATGCGGGTGGGTGGTGAAGCCACCCGGATCGGGTAGCGAAATAGAAGGTTTGAAACACGGCTCCCTGTAGGAGCGAGCTTGCTCGCGATGGACGCAAGGACGACGCGTCAATTCAGGCAGTACGCGTTTTCGTTGACGTCCATCGCGAGCAAGCTCGCTCCTACATACGCAGTTCGCGCTTGAGGACTTTGCCGGCCGCCGACAGCGGCAGTTCATCGCGGAACTCCACGCTCTTGGGGCACTTGTAGCCCGCGATGAATTCGCGGCAATGCAGGCGCAGTTGCTCTTCATCGACCCGGGCACCCGGTTTGCGCACCACCACCGCATGCACCGCCTCGCCCCACTGCGCATGGGGAATACCGATCACCGCGGACATCGCCACGGCCGGGTGCCGCGCGAGGACATTCTCGACTTCCGCCGAGTAAACATTTTCCCCACCACTGACGATCATGTCCTTCAAGCGATCGACGATAAACAGATAGCCCTGCTCGTCCATCCACGCCGCATCGCCGGTGTACAGCCAACCCTCGCGCAACGCCCTGGCGGTTTCCTCGGGTTTGTTCCAGTAGCCCTGCATGATGTTCGCCCCGCGCACGATGATCTCGCCTACCGTGCCGCGCGGAACCTCCTGGCCTTGCGGGTCGACAATCTTCACATTGACGCCCAGGCCGCCACGCCCCACCGAGCGTGAAAGGCCGCTGATGCGCGCCTCTGGCGTGTGGTTGCATGGCAGGTTGCTCGACACCACAGGACAGGCCTCGGTCAGGCCGTAGGAATGTGAAAGCTCGATGTCCGGCAGTTTCGCCAGCACTTGCTCGACCATATCCCCGGCACTCGGTGATGCGCCGTAGGTCAGGCGTTTCAGGCTGCTCAGGTCATAGTTGGCGAAGTCGGGATGAGCCAACAGCGCGAGGATCATGGTCGGCACCAGCAACGTCTCGGTGACCCGTTCGCGCTCGATCATCTGCAACGTCTGCAGCGGATCGAAACTCGACACCAGCACATGACTTTCGCCGGCCAGAAACTGGATCAACGCTCGGGCCATGCCGGCGACATGGAACAGCGGCGCGACATGCATCAGCAGGCCGTCGCGGATCGGCGGCATGTCCACCATGCGTGGCATGCACGCCGACCACAGGTTCAGGTGCGACTGCATCACCCCCTTGGGAAACCCGGTGGTGCCGCCGGTGTACATGATGCAGGCGAGGTCTTCACCGCCGCGCCCGGCGTCCTCGACCGGCGCGGATTCGGCAATCAGTTGCTCGAAACCCAGCATGCCGGCCGGCACGTCACCGTCCCCCGCGTAAATCAACAGCGGCGCACGACGCGCCCTGGCGCAAATGCCTTCGGCCAGCGCAGTGAAGTGTTCGTCGACGATGAGGATGCCGGTGCTGCAATCGTCCAGCGAATAGACAATCTCCGGCACACTCCAGCGCACATTCACCGGGTTGAGCACCCCGCCGCCCCACCACACGCCCATGATGTATTCCAGGTAGCGGTCGGAATTGAGCGCGAGCATGCCCACCCGGTCACCGGCCGCCATGCCCAGTGTCTGCAAGGCCCCCGCCAGGCGCGCGACGCGCTCGCCAAATTCGCGATAGGTCTGACGGCGGTCACCGAAGATAGTGGCGAGGTGTTCCGGGTCCTGTTGCAGGGTGCGTTGCAGGCATTGGGTCATGTACATGCTGTCAGCTCACGCCCCGGTCTTTACCGGCCCAGAACGGTTCGCGCAGATCGCGCTTGAGCACCTTGCCCGCGCCGGACAGCGGCAACGCCGTACGGAACTCCACGGATTTCGGGGTCTTGTAGCCGGCAATCTGGCGACGGCAGTGTTCGATGATCTGGGTGCTTGCCACCTCGTTATCCGGCTTGAGCACCACCACCGCGTGCACGGCTTCGCCCCACTGGGCACAGGGAATGCCGATCACCGCACAGGCGGCGACCGCCGGGTGGCTGGCGATAGCGCTTTCCACTTCGCCGGAATACACGTTCTCGCCACCGCTGACGATCATGTCCTTGAAGCGGTCGACGATGTAGATAAAGCCATCCGCGTCCATGTAGGCGCCGTCACCGGTGTGCATCCAGCCGCCGCGCAAGGCCTTGGCGGTTTCTTCGGGATTGTTCCAATAGCCGAGCATGATGTTCGGGCCACGCACCACCACTTCGCCGACAGTACCGCATGGCACTTCGTTGTCATTTTCGTCGACGATGCGCACCGTGACGCCCAGCCCCGGCCGCCCGGCCGAGCGCAGGCGACCATTGGCAATGCCCTCGGCGCTGTGGTTCTCCGGACCGTTGGCGGAAATCGGCGGCGCCGCTTCCGTCATGCCGTAGCCCTGGGTGAACTCGACGTTCGGCAAGGCTTTCAGGGCCAGTTCGAGCAAGGGCACGGCAATCGGCGAGGCGCCATAAGTCAGGCTTTGCAGGGAACTCAGGTCATGCTTGGCGAAATCGGGGTGCATGATCAGCGCTTGCAGCATGGTCGGCACGATCAGTATTTCGGTGATGCGCTCGCGCTCGATGGTGCGCATCACGTCCAGCGCATCGAAGGCCGGGACGAAAATGCTCGGCAGACCCAGTAGGGAAATCAGGATCACCCGTGACAGTGCCGCCAGGTGGAACATTGGCGCGATGTGCAGGGTCAGGGCGTCCGTCGGCACTGGCACATCGGCCGCACGGGCCACGGCGGCCGACCACAGGTTCATGTGCGACTGCATCACGCCCTTCGGCCGGCCAGTGGTGCCGCCGGTGTACATGATGCTCGCCAGGTCGTCGCCGCCACGAAAGGCGTCGTCCACGGGCGTGGCGTCACGGATCAGCTGTTCGTACGACAGCATGCCCTGCGGCAATGGCCCGTCACCGATGTGAATCAGCAACGGCCGCACTTTGGCGCTGCTGGCGATGCCCTCGGCCATGGGCAGGAAGGTGTCGTCGATCAGCAGGATGCGCGTGTCGCAGTCGTCCAGCGAATAAACGATTTCCGGCACGCTCCAGCGAATGTTCACCGGGTTGACCACGCCGCCGCCCCACCAGGTCGCGAGGAAATACTCGAGGAAGCGGTCGGAGTTCAGGCCCAGCAGGCCGACGCGGTCGCCGGTGTGCATGCCCAGTTGCTGCAAGGCCCCGGCGAGGCGCGCCACCCGGTCGGCCTGTTCGGCATAGGTGCAGCGGCGGTCGCGAAAGACCGTCGCCAGGGCATGAGGGCTTTGCTGCAGCATGCGATGCAGGCCTTGGGTCAGATACATGAGGTGCTCCTGTGAATTATTGTTGTCAGGTAACGAACGCGACGCTGCGGATCAGGTGCCGGTGTATTTCGGTAGACGTTGCTCGACCTGGGCCATGCGCCCTTCGTTGTGATCCTCGCTGTCGCGCAGCAGGCCCCAATGCAGATGGGCCAGGGTGACGAAGTCCCGGGGGGCCAGGTGGGCGGTCTGCAGGGCCAGGCGCTTGATCGACTGCACCGCCAGCGGGCCGTTGGCGGCAATGCGTTCGGCCAGGGCCAGGGCCGCCGGCAGGACACGGTCCTGGGGCAGGCGCTCGATGATCAAGCCAATCGTCAAGGCCTCCTCGGCGTTGATCGACTCCCCGGTCAGGGCCATTTTCATGGCGTGGGCCGCTGGAATCGCCCGCAGCAAGTACTGCACGCCACCGGCAGCCGGAATGGTCGCGTCGCACACTTCGGGCAGCCCGAACGTGGCGCCGATCGACGCGATGCGCAGATCGCATTGCAGCGCCAGCTCAAGTCCGCCGCCCAGGCAAGCACCATTGATGGCGGCAATCACCGGTTTCCAGATGTCCAGGTCGCTGAGGTCGAACAGCCGGCTGTAGCCGCCCTCCTCGGCTTCGGTCTCGCGGCTTTTGAGGGTACCGGCGACAAAACCGGATGCCGCCAGCAGCGATTCCTTGTGGCTGGCACCGCTGCAGAACGCGCGCTCACCGGCACCGGTCAGGACGATGACCCGCACCTGCTCGTCATCCTGGCAGGCACCCAGGGTCTTGCGCAGGTGCGTCAGGTCGCTGGCGCTCAGCGCATTGTTCGACTGTTGCGCATCGAGCGTGATCAGTGCCACGTGATCGATGATCTTGAACTGAATGGCCATGGGCTAACTCCTGCGCTCCACTGCTGCTCCGCGGTTTTGATGGAGCGCCACGCGGCACTCCTGTTGTTATGCCGTCCAGTAGATCAATCCGTGATTCGCCGACGACCACCCGCATCGGGTGGTGGATGCACAAGTCAGGGTCATGACTGGCGGGCTCTGGGTTACACTCGAGTGGATTCGTGCCCTCTTAAAACAAAAATGATTCGGACAGCCCCATGGACAAACACCGCAAGTCCAATGCATCGGACACTATCGCGAGCCAGGTCTTGAATCCGACACAGTCCCCGATCGTCAGCACCAAACTGATTCCGCCGCGTAGCGCCGGACGCCTGATTTCCCGCGAGCGCCTGCAGGATCAAATGCTCAAGGCCCGCCGCCTGCGTTGCATCGTGCTCAAGGGGCCGGCCGGCTGCGGCAAGACCTCGACCCTGATTGCCTGGCGCCAGGCGCTGTTGCCGTTGGGGTTCGACGTGGCGTGGCTGACGCTGTCGGCGGATGACAACGAACTGACGCGTTTTCTTGACTATCTGCTGGCAAGCCTCGGCCAGATCGACCCGCTGCTCGTGCGTGAAGCCACGCAACTGGAAGGTCGCGGCATCGACAGCGAAGCCGTGGAGCGCACCGTCATCACCCTGGTGCGCAGCATTGCCAGCCGGGGCCGCGAACTGGTGCTGGTCCTCGATGACCTGCACCACCTCACCGACGTGGGCATTCACCAGGCCCTGCAATGGCTGATCGACTACGCCCCGGCCAACCTGCATCTGGCGCTGGTGTCGCGCAGTGCCGTGCCATTGTCCCTGGCGCGGTTGCGCAGCCAGGAGCTGGTGCTGGAGCTGAACCTGCGGGACTTGCGCTTCACCCCGGTTGAGTCTGAACAGTTCCTCAAGGCGCAGTTGGGCGAGATCAACGCCCGCGACGCCAAGCTCATGCACGAGCTGACCGATGGCTGGGTCGCCGGCCTGCAACTGCTCGCCGTCAGCCGCAAAAAGAACCGCCCGCCCGCCGTCACGGACACCACGTCGGTGCAAACAGAGCTACGGGACAATCAGGCCTTCGCCCGGTTCTTTGAAATCGAAGTACTGTCCCACCTGTCGCCAACCGACCTCGACCTGCTGCTGCTCATGGCCGTGTGCAACCGCTTCTGCGCCTCGTTGTGCGCCGCCTTGAGCGGTCACCCGCAAGCGGTCGACGACGCCAATGCGCTGCTGGCGCGGCTGGAGCGGGACAACCTGTTCCTGATCCCGGTCGACAGCGCCGAGCGTGAAACCTGGTATCGCCTGCACCCATTGCTGCGCGAAACCCTGCTCAAGTATTTCGACTCGCGCAGCAAGGCCGAGCAACAAGCGGTGCACGTGCGGGCATGGAACTGGTTCCGCGAGCACAATCACCTGGATGAAGCGGTGCACCATGCAGTCATGGGCGGCGACCCGGCTGCCGCCGCCGACCTGGTGGAACAACACGCCGAAGCGCTGTACGCCCATGGTGACCTGCGCATGTTGATCGAGCTGGTGCGGCTGTTGCCGGTCGAGCAGGTCCAGACCCGGATCAAGCTGCGCATCCTGAAGACGCGGATGCAGCTGTATGCCCGGGATTTCGCGGCCTGCACCGCCAGCCTCGAACAACTGTTCCGCGACGTTCCCGAGAGCGAAGTGCATGACCGCTTCATGATCTCGCTGCTGCGCGCCTCCCTCGCCCTGCAACGCGATGACACCGACGCGGCCATGACGGACCTGCCGCAATTGCTCAACCCGCCGCCGGGCAGCAACAGCGTGGCCATCGGTTCCTGCGCCAACATCCTGTCCTGGCTGTACATGCACCGTGGCGAATACGAAAAGGCCCGGCAGGTACAACTCGACCGCCCGAACCTGCTGATCAATGGCCAGCCGCTGCTGGGGACCACCGCCGGCAGCCTTCAGGGTCGTTGCATGATTGGCTTGAGCCTGGCCCTCGAAGGCCAGATGACCCAGGCGGAACGGGTTTACCGTGACGTGCTGCATGAGGCCAACCAGTGCGGCAAGGCCGGTGCCGACGCGACCTACCTCTCCGCCGCGCTGCTCGGTGAGGTGCTGTACGAGACCAACGATGTCGACGCCGCATTCAAAATGCTCTCGGGCTGGATCGACATCCTCGAACGGATTTCGATTCCCGATTCCGTGCTGCGTGTGCTGCAAGTGCTGTGGAATGTGCAATGGCTGGCGGGCAACCAGCAGGAGGCCCTGGCGTTTGTCGAGCGCCTGGATGAGTACGCGATCAAACTCGGCCTGGAGCGCCTGCAAGCCTACTGCCTGACCTGGCAGGTGCGCTGGCTGCTGATTCTCGGGGAGAGCGCACAAGCCCAGGCCAAGCTGGCGCGCCTGGAAGCCATCGACGCGCGTTACCCGGATGCCGGGCACACGGCGCTCAAGGAAATCCACATCCTGGCCGAGAACGCCCGCGCTCGCTGGCAACTCGCCCAGGGCGACCTGGACGGAGCCTCCATCCGCATCGAACAGTTGATCGAGACGTGTGAAAAACACCGCCGCCAACTTGGGACGGTACGCCTGATGGTGCTCAGTGCGGTGATCGAGACCGAACGGGGCCGCCATGAGCAGGCGCGGGACAAGGTCATGGAAGCCTTGCGCCGGGGCCAACGCTTCGGCCTGGTGCGCAGCCTGCTCGACGCCCATCCGAATGCATTGAAACTGATCGGCGATATCGCCAGCCGTGAAGCCCTGGACCCGGTGCTGGCGTTTTACGTCGAGCGCCTGCAGGCGGCCGAGGCCACGGCCCCGACGGTCTCGAAGGCCAAGCCGGCGACAGCGACCACCAGCAAACCACTGGCGGCCGGAATCGAGCCACTGAGCGAGCGCGAAATCGAAGTCGTGCGCCTGCTGGCCCAGGCCCTGCCCAACAAGAAAATCGCCCGCGCCCTGGGGCTGTCCCCGGAAACCGTGAAATGGCACCTGAGCCATATCTACAGCAAGCTCGGCGTCAGCAGCCGCGATGAAGCGGTGGCGCGGGTGCGGGATCTGGAATCGCAAAGCGATACCGGCCTGTAGAGCACTCTGTAGGAGCGAGCCTGCTCGCGATGGACGTCAACGATAACGCGCCCTCGCAGAATGAACGCGGTGTCCTTGAGTTCATCGCGAGCAAGCTCGCTCCTACAGGACTACGCGCTCTGTTCTTCTGAATTTCCGCCCGCCACCCACCTCGGGTGGCGTTCGCTCGCGGCCCCCCACCTATCGTAACCCTCAAATCACAGGCGCTTGGCCCAATGCCGGCCCGCTATCTTTGAGGAGTCTTGCGTGCACATCGCCCGAACCGTTTTCCGCGACGACCATGAGATGTTCCGCACCACCGTGCGCCGTTTTTTCGAGCGTGAATGCCTGCCGCGCCAGGCGGCCTGGGACAAGGCCGGCCAGGTCGACCGGGAAACCTGGCTCAAGGCCGGTCGCGAAGGTCTGCTCGGCATCACCCTGCCCACCGAGTACGGCGGTGGCGGCGGCGACTTCGGCCACTGTGCGGTGTTCAACGAAGAGTTCGCCCGGGCCGGCGTGAGCGGTGCCTATTTCGGCATGCACTCCGACGTGATCGCTCCATACATCAATCGCTGCGGCAATGAAGAGCAAAAGCAAAAGTGGCTGCCAGGCATCTGCTCGGGTGAAATCATCCTCGCCATCGCCATGACCGAACCCGGCACCGGCAGCGACCTCAAGGCCGTGCGCACCAGCGCTGTGCGCGAGGGTGACGAGTACGTGATCAATGGCAGCAAGACCTTCATCAGCAACGGCCTGACCGCCGACCTGGTGATCGTCGTGTGCAAGACCGACCCGGCCGCTGGCGCCAAGGGCATCAGCCTGATTGCCGTGGAGACCTGCCGCGCCGGTTTCAAGCATGGCCGCAAGCTGGAAAAAGTCGGCCAGCACGCCCAGGACACCGCCGAGCTGTTCTTCGACAACGTCCGCGTGCCGGTCGGCAACCGCCTGGGCGAGGAAGGCCTGGGCTTCACCTACCTGATGGGCGAACTACCGCAAGAGCGTTTTTCCATCGCGGTCTCCGCCGCCGCCAAGCTGGAGCGCCTGCTTGAGCAAACCATCGAGTACGTAAAGGACCGCAAGGCCTTCAACCAGACCGTGTGGGACTTCCAGAACAGCAAATTCAAGCTCGCCGACATCAAGGCCCAGGCCACCGCCCTGCGGGTGATGGTCGACTACTACCTGGGCGAACACATGCGTCGCCGGCTGACCCTCGAAGAAGCCGCCATCGCCAAGCTGCACACCACCGAAACCGTGTGGAAATGCATCGACGACATGGTCCAGTTGCACGGCGGCTACGGCTACATGATGGAGTACCCGATCGCCCGCGCGTTCGTCGACATGCGCGTCAACCGCATCTACGGCGGCACCAGTGAAGTCATGCGCGAAATGATCGCGCGCAAGCTCTGAATCTCTCAAACAACAAGGAAAACAACGATGAGCAATAAAGTGTTCGTTGCTGGCGTCGGCATGATCCAGTTCAAGAAACCGGGGACCAACGAGCCCTACGACATCATGGGTGAGCAGGCGATTCGCCTGGCCCTGGCCGATTGCGGCCTGGACTTCAGTGACATCCAGCAGGCCTACGCCGGTTACGTCTACGGCGACTCCACCTGCGGCCAGAAAGCCCTGTACCGCGTCGGCATGACCGGCATCCCACTGGTCAACGTCAACAACAACTGCGCCACCGGTTCCAGCGCGCTGTTCCTGGCTCGTCAGGCCGTGGCCAGCGGTGCGGTGGACTGCGCCCTGGCATTCGGCTTCGAACAAATGAATCCGGGTGCGCTGAAATCCGCCTGGACCGACCGCGCCCCGGCCACCGAACGCGCCCTCAAGCTGACCAACGAACTGGTGGGCATGCCCGACCTGCCGACCGCCATCCGCCAGTTCGCCGGCGCCGGCTACGCGCACATGCAGAAGTACGGCACCCGCCTGGAAACCTTCGCCAAGATCCGCGCCAAGGCCAGCCGTCACGCGGCCAACAACCCGCTGGCGGTGTTCCGCAACGTGGTCAGCACCGAAGAAGTGCTGGCCGCGCCGATGCTCTGGGAAGGCGTGTTGACGCGCCTGATGGCCTGCCCGCCGACCTGCGGCGCCGCCGCGAGCATCGTGGTGTCCGAGGCCTTCGCGAAAAAGCATGGCCTGCGCACCGACGTGCTGATGGCCGGCCAGGCCCTGACCACCGACCTGCCGAGCACCTACGACGCCAAGGACATGATCCGCGTGGTCGGTTTCGACATGACGCGCATGGCTGCTGATATCGCCTACAACCAGGCCGGCATCGGCCCGGAAGACATCAACGTGATCGAACTGCACGACTGCTTTGCGCAGAACGAACTGCTGACCTACGAAGGCCTCGGCCTGTGTGCCGAAGGCGGCGCCGAGCAACTGGTCAACGACGGCGACAACACCTACGGCGGCCAATGGGTGACCAACCCGTCCGGCGGCCTGCTCTCCAAGGGCCACCCGCTGGGCGCCACCGGCCTTGCGCAGTGCTACGAGCTGACCCACCAGTTGCGCGGCACCGCCGAGCAACGCCAGGTGCAGAACGCGCGCATCGCCGTGCAACACAACCTCGGCCTGGGCGGCGCCTGCGTCGTCACCGTGTACCAGAAAAACTGAAACGGCCAGCGATCCAGGGAGTCATTCAGATGATCGACAAAAAACACATCGGCAAGCAGTTGCCCACCTTCCTCGTCACCGCCGAAGCCGGGCAACTGCGCTTCTTCGCCAAGGCCACCGGGGAAACCAACCCGGTCTACTTCGACGAGCAGGCCGCTCGCGACGCCGGGCATCCAGCCCTGCCGCTGCCGCCGACCTTCCTGTTCTCGCTGGAGTTCCAGATCCCGTCCAACGCCTGGCGCGACGAACTGGGCATCGTCACCGCGCGCATCCTTCACGGTGAAGAGTCGTTCCGTTATCACCGCATGGCCTATGCCGGCGACACCCTGCGTTTCGATGTGCGCATCGCCGACATCTACGACAAAAAAGGCGGCGCGCTGGAATTCGTGGTGCGCGAAACCCGAGTCACCAACCAGCATGGTGAGCACGTCGCGGACCTGCGCAGCGTGCTCGTGCAGCGCAACAGCTGAAGCGGAGAACACTGATGAACGCGATTAGCCTGGAAAAAATCAACATCGGCGACAGCCTGCCACCGCTGGCGATACCGCCGATCAACCGCACCACGCTGGGGCTGTTTGCCGGCGCGTCGGGCGACCACAACGCCATTCACATCGACACCGATTACGCACGCAAGGCCGGCATGCCCGACGTGTTCGCCCACGGCATGTTGTCGATGGCCTACCTCGGTCGCTTGCTGACCCAGTGGGTCGATCAGCGCCAGTTGCGCGAGTTCGGCGTGCGCTTTCTCGGCATTACCCACCTGGGCCACCAGATCACCTGCACCGGCACCGTCGTTGAGCGCTTCGAAATCGAAGGCGAGCAACGGATCAAGGTCGAAGTGCGCACCACCAACCAATACGGCGAGACCAAGATCGTTGGTGACGCCGTGATCGCTCTGTAAACAAACCCAAGAATTGAGGAGCAACACCCCATGGCAAAACTCGAAGGCAAAGTCGCACTGGTCACCGGTTCCGGTCGTGGCATCGGTCAGCAAATCGCCCTGAAACTGGCGAGCGAAGGCGCGCGCATCGTGATCAACGACCTGGACGCCGATCCGGCCCACGAGACCGCTGAGTTGATCCGCAAGATGGGTGGCGAAGCCGCCGTGTGCCACGGCAACGTCAGCGCCCCGGACTTCGGTGACCGCTACGTGAAGACCGCGATGGACAACTTCGGCAGCATCGACATCATCGTCAACAACGCCGGCTACACCTGGGACGACGTGATCCAGAAGATGAGCGACGAGCAGTGGTACGCCATTCTCGACTGCCACATGACCGCGCCATTCCGCATCCTGCGTGCGGCCTACCCGATCATCAAGGCCCAGGCCCTGGCGGACGCGGCAGCCGAGCGTGAAGTGTTCCGCAAAGTGGTGAACATCTCGTCGGTTTCGGCTCTCAACGGCAACGCCGGGCAGATGAACTATTCCTCGGCCAAGGCCGGTGTGATCGGCATGACCCGCGCGCTGGCCCGCGAATGGGGCCGCTTCAAGGTCAACGTCAACGCCGTGGCCTTCGGTTTCATCGAAACCCGCATGACCAAGGCTGATGCCCACGCCGGCGCCACCGTGAACATCGAAGGCCGTGACATCCGCGTCGGCATCAGCCCGGAAGCGGCCAAATCGTTCGCCCAGCGCAACCCGCTGGGCCGTCCGGGCACCGTGCAGGAAGCGGCCGACGCCGTGTACCTGTTCTGCTCGCCGGAGTCGAACTACATCACGGCGCAGACCATCGCGGTGGCGGGCAATCTGCAATAACCGATAAGCACCAATCCTTGTGGCGAGGGGGCTTGCCCCCGTTGGGCTGCGCAGCGGCCCCCCAAACCCGGCAATCGCATTTTTTCTGACGCATCTCATTGTCCGGTTCTGCGGGTGCTTCGCACCCGAACGGGGGCAAGCCCCCTCGCCACAAAAGCTCTTTCGCCACAACTCTGATTGAGTTTGATGACCGCAGGATCACACCATGAACATGACTGAAAGCACCATCCGCCTGGCAGCCATCAAACTGATCTCGCGTAACGGCTACGGGTCGATGAGCCTGCGTCAGCTGGCTGCCGAATCGGGGATCAACTCCTCGACGCTGTACCTCTATTACCAGGGCAAAGGTGAGTTGCTGCTGGAGCTGATCCTCGAATACTTCGAGACAATGTCCCAGGAGTGGGCTCGATGCCGCCCTGCCTTAGCGCGTGCCGATGGCAAACTCCGCGCTTTCGTGGCCTGCCATGTGCGCTATCACCTGGAACATCAGGACCAGGCAGTACTCGGCAACCTGGAATACCGGAGCCTGGACGAAGAGTCCCTGGCCCTGGTGCGCCAGGCCCGCCGGGTGTACCTCAAAGACCTGCAAGACCTACTCGAACAAGGCATTCGGGAAGGTTCGCTGAGCTGCGCCGAACCGAAATTGATGGCCCGAACCCTGTTCAACATGCTCACCCACGCCTGTGTCTGGTATCAGGCCGATGGCCGCTGGAGCATCGACGACGTCATCCGCCATTACTCGGAACTGGTGCTGAAAATGCTCGGCGCCATGCCCATCGCATCACCTCGCACACCCGTGCGCCGTGCGGCCATTACCCGCCGCGCCGCGCCACTGGAGGCCGTTTCATGAGCGACCTCATGCAACCCTTTTCCATGGCCGGTAAAACCGTGCTGGTGGCCGATGCCACCACGCAACTCGGTGCCCATTTCGCCCGGCTGATCAGCCTCGCAGGCGCCCGGGTGGCCCTCGGCGCGCAATGTCCTGCGCAGCTTGAGCAGTTACAAGCCGACCTGCGCTGGGATGGCGGCGAAGTGCTGATCGTCAGCCTCGACAGCACCCGCCGTCCCAGCATCGAGGCGGCACTCGATGCCGTCGAGGAGCGCTTCGGCAGCGTCGATGTGCTGATCAACAACAGCGCCGAGCGCGAACATTTGGCGCGCAACAACCACCTGGTCCATTGCACCAGCCGGCACATGATCAAGGCCGAGCGTGGCGGCAGCATCGTCAACATCGACCCGCCACCGCGCCCGATCAGCGAGCCCAACCCGTGTTTGCGCGCCAACAGCAGCCTGATCCGCATGAGCCGGGCCATGGCCCAGTCGCTGACGCCGCACCGGATTCGGGTCAACGTGATTGCCGCCGGACGCGGCAAGGACGCAGGGCTGCAAGAGCTCAACGGCCCCTTGTTGTTGCTGGCCAGCGGCGCCGGTGCCAGCGTCACCGGCGCGGTGCTGCACGTCGACAACCGCAATATCTGAACAGACGTAGGAGGCGGCTTGCTCGCGATGGCGGCCTTGAATTGTGCAGCGATCTTTCGGGCCTCATCGCTGGCAAGCCAACTCCTACAAGGGATGTGTGCCACCTGATTTGGGTGGCGTGTCGTCGCGGGCAACCCTTGAACATCGGGATCGGTCGCCCTGCGCGACGCCCGTCAACAAGGAGCCAGTCAGATGACTCGCATAAAAAAGTGGCTGCCGAAACTCGCCTTCATGGCGACAACGGTCATGGCAATCGCGGCGAATGCCGCTGACAAACCCAACATCCTGGTGATCTTCGGCGATGACATCGGCCAGACCAACATCAGCGCCTATTCCATGGGCGTGGTCGGCTACAAGACCCCGAACATCGACCGCATCGCCCACGAAGGCATGCTGTTCACCGACTACTACGCGGAAAACAGCTGCACCGCCGGGCGCTCGTCGTTCATCACCGGCCAGTCACCGCTGCGCACCGGCCTGACTAAAGTCGGCGTGCCGGGTGCACCCATCGGCATTCAGAAGCGCGACATCACCCTCGCCCAGGCCCTCAAGTCCCAGGGCTACGCCACCGGCCAGTTCGGCAAGAACCACCTCGGTGATCGCGACGAATACCTGCCGACCAACCACGGTTTCGACGAGTTCTTCGGCAACCTGTATCACCTCAACGCCGAAGAAGAACCCGAGCGCCCGTACTGGCCCAAGGATGACCCGGACTTCGTCAAATCCCGCACCCCACGGGGCGTGATCCACAGCTACGCCGACGGCAAGATCGAAGACACCGGCGCGCTGACCACCAAGCGCATGGAAACCATCGACGACGAAACCACGGCGGCCGCGCAAGCGTTCATCGAGAAACAGGCCAAGTCGGACAAGCCGTTCTTCGTCTGGATGAACACCACGCGCATGCACGTCTTCACCCACGTGCGCGAATCGATGAAGGGCCAGAGCGGCATGCCCGGCAACGAGTACGCCGACGGCATGCTCGAACACGACGGCGACGTCGGCAAACTGCTGCAGACCCTCGACGACCTGAAGATCGCCGACAACACCATCGTCGTCTACACCACCGACAACGGCCCGAACCAGTTCTCCTGGCCGGACGCGGCGACCACGCCGTTCCGTAACGAGAAAAACTCCAACTGGGAAGGCGCGTACCGGGTGCCGGCAATCGTGCGCTGGCCGGGCAAGATCAAGGCCGGTGAAGTGTCCAACGAGATATTCTCGGGCATGGACTGGTTCCCTACCCTGCTCGCCGCGGCGGGCGATACCGAGGTGAAGGACAAACTGCTCAAGGGTTGGGCACCCACCTCGGGCGGCACCAGCTTCAAGGTGCACCTGGACGGCTACAACCAGTTGCCATACCTGACCGGCCAAGCACCCAAGGGTGAGCGCCGCGAGTTCTACTACTTCAACGACGACGGCGTGCTGGTCTCCATGCGCTTCGACAACTGGAAAGTGGTGTTCGCCGAACAGCGCGAACCCGGCGGCTTTGCAGTGTGGAGCAGCCCCTTCGTGCCGCTGCGCGTGCCCAAGCTGTTCAACCTGCGCATGGACCCCTATGAGCGGGCTGACCTGGTCTCGGATCAGTACAACGACTGGCTCGTGAAAAACTCCTACCTGCTGGCCGCCGGCGTGGCCAAGGCTGCGCGCTTCCTGCAAACCTTCATCGAATACCCGCCGAGCCAGAAACCCGCGAGCTTCAGCATTGACCAGATCCGCGCTGCGGTAGACGCGAAAATCGAAGAGAAGATGAAAAGCCAGGCCAAACCGTAAACCGCACTTCACTCAAAAAGTCCTGGAGGACAAACACCGTACCTGTGGCGAGGGAGCTTGCTCCCGCTGGACTGCGCAGCTGGCCCACTTTTTTGGGGCCGCTTCGCGCCCCAGCGGGAGCAAGCTCCCTCGCCACAATCGGTGCTTTGTCGTCGAGGTGTGAAATTAAGCTTGGGCTAAGGTTGCCTGTTTAATCTTCGACACTTTCGGTTAGTCGAGCATTTCGAAGATGGCAAAACCTCCGTTCAGCATCGTTCTGGTGAATTACAAAACCCTTGATTTGACCAGGATCTGCCTGGACCTGTTACGCGAGCCTGCACGAAAAGCCGGAATCCCGGTCTGGGTGGTCGATAACGATTCGGCGGACGCCAGCAGCGAGTATTTGCGCTCACTCGACTGGATCAACCTGATCGAACGCGACGCCCCCAGCAAAGAGCCGGGCCACATCGCCCATGGCAAGGCGCTGGACATGGCACTGGCCAGGGTCAATACCGACTATCTGTTCCTGATGCACACCGACACCTTCGTCTTCGATGCAGACGTCTTCGCGATGATGTTGGACCACTGCACCAGGGATCGAAAGGTCATCGCGGTCGGCTGCACCGAGCAACTCAATCGCGGCTTGCCAAGGACTGTCTGGCGCTTCAGCTCACGCTTCGCCAAGCACCATTTCCGCCGCCTGAAACTGTCCCTGGGCCTGCGTTCAAAAGAACCGAAACCCTACACCGAGACTTACCTGAAAAGCTTCTGCACCCTGTGGAATTGCAAGCTGATGAAGCAACAGGGTTTGCATTTCCAGATCGATGATCGTGTGCCCGGTTATGAGCTGCAAGACCGCGTGATCAACCTTGGCTATAAGGTCATGTTTCTTTCGCCCGGCAAGATCTTCAAGTACCTGGATCACGTGCAGGCCGGCACCGTTGCTGCCGCTGGAGGATATGGCCAGGGTCATCGGCGGACAAAGATGTACCAGGACATTCTCAAGCGCTTCGGTGCCGCCAACACCTCGATGTCTTGAACTAACCTGCGCCCTCAAAAAAGCCCACCGACCGTCGCCGATTCAGTGGGCTTTTTCACATCAGGCTAAAAATCTGGGGCCTTTGGATGTGATCACGGTCCCTTGTAGGAGCCGGCTTGCTGGCGATGGTCGTTAACGATGACGCGTGTGAACTGGATAAACGCACTGCACTTGAGTCCATCGCCGGCAAGCCGGCTCCTACAGGTATTGCGTTATCTGCTTTTCCCGGGATTGCGTAAGGAACCATACAAAAAAGCCCACTGACCGTCGCCGGTTCAGTGGGCTTTTTTGCATCAGGTTCACTGGTTCATGATGAACGTCGCCAGGCTTTTCAGATCCTCCGGGCTCAACTGCGCGAACGGCGGCATGGGCACATCCCCCCACTTTCCGCTACCGCCGTGCTGGATGCTGGACATAAGTCGGTCCATTGCCTGCGGGTCCTTGGCATATTTGGCCGCCACATCGCGGTAGGCCGGGCCGACGACCTTGTGATCGATCGCGTGGCAGGACAGGCAGGCGTTGTTCTGCAACAAGGCCTTGGCGTCGACTTTTGCCACAGCCACCTCCGGGGGCTGGGCCGCCGGGACGTTCGAGGCAGCCTGAACATCGGCATCATTGACCTTCGCACTGCCGTAGGTCACCGCCAGGTACGCGCCAATAACACTCACATCCTGGTCGCTGATCGGCGCACCGTATACATGCTGCATCTTGCCCGCTTCAGCGGTCCACTGCGCCAGGCTCAGGCCTGGCGGCTGGAAGTTGATGTAATCGGCCGAATGGCAGACCGAACACTTCTGCTGCGCCAAAGCGTAACCAGGCATCGTGCTGGGCTTGAACGCCGCCGTTTCGGGCGGCAACGTGATCGAAAGCGGCGCTGCACTGGCCAGGGTGGCCAAACCAACCTGAGCCGCGCAGAGCAAGGTGGTCATGAATTTAATGAGTTTCATGCGGCCCTCCTCAGGCGACGGTCACGTGGGTGGTTTCGACGACGTGACGGCGGTAGCCCGCGGGGTTCCAGTCGGCCTGCAGCGGTTGCGTCTCGCCCGCACTGTTGCTCGCTCGCACCATCAGCGGTGTGGCGCCCTTGCTGGTCAAGGTGATCGGCAGTGTCCATTGACGAAAGGAGAAACGGCCAAGGTCCTGCCCGAGCGCGGCTTCGCGCCAGGTTTTTCCGCCGTCGATCGATAGCTCAACCTTGTTGACCCCAACGCCTCCGTCAAACGCAATGCCCTTGAGCACCAGGCTTTTGTTCAGCGGCAATACATCACCGTGTTTGACGCTGGTGATGAAACTGCGTACCGGCAATTTCGAAATTGGCTGGGTTTTCGCCGCCGTGGTGCCGGGCGCGATGCAGAAACAATCGTTGTCCGGAACCCGGTAACCCTTGGCCATGAAAAAACCGTCGTAGGTCGTGTCGACGACTTCGATCTCACTCAGGTGCTTGACCCAGTACGTGCCGAAATAGCCTGGCACCACCAGCCGAATCGGGTAACCGTTGAGAAACGGCAGGTCTGTGCCGTTCATGGACCAGGCGATCATCGGCTCGCCGTCCATGGCATGGCTGATGTCCAGCGCCTTGATGAACTCTGGTGTGCTCGACAGCACGGGTTTGTCCAGCCCACGGAAAGTCACTTGCGCGGCGCTGGCTTTCACACCCGCCTTTTCCAATACCGCCTTGAGCGGTACCCCTACCCATCGCGCATTGCCCATCGAGCCATTGCCCAACTGGGCGCCGAACACCCGCGGCATCGAGAAGCCACGGCTGTTGCCCGAACACTGATTGACCGCCACCACTTCCACCGGCTCGGCAAGGGCCTTGAGTTCGGCGAGGGAAAGCGACAGCGGCGTGTCGACCGAGCCCTTGATCGTCAGGCGGTAGGTGTCGGGATCGATGCTGGTCGGAAAATTCGCCAGGTGGTAACGCACGAAAAATGCGTCATTGGGCGTGATCGGCCCTTCGTTGAACACCGGGAACGGCGTCTCCAGGTGCGGCGGGCGCGTGGTCACCAGGGTCAATGGGCGCTTCTGCGGGTATTGCACTAGCGGGCGTGGGCCTGCGGCAAAGGTCACTTCTTCCGCGCTTTCATCGGCTGCCCTGGCGAGGTTTGCCAAAGGCGAGGCCGCCACGGCCAGCGTGAATGCATCGCGTAAAACCCGCCGGCGGCTCGGCTGGCGGCTGTCTAAAAAACTGAACTTCATTCTGCGCTCTCTATGATTGTTTTATTGAGATGCAACTGACAGTCCCTTGTCAGGGTGAAGAGGCATCGGCCTTTTTGTGCCAGTGCGGTTTCGCTGTACTGTTCGACGTCGGAGAGCCAACCAGTATCGACACGTGCAAGCGGGCTGCTTCACATTGGGCGTCAGAGACTTGGCAATTGATGACAGGGGGCTATGTTGCGTTCTTCTGTAGGAGCGAGCCTGCTCGCGAAGATCGTCAACGAAAACGCGTAAATCGGGTAAAACGCAGTGCATTGGAGTTTTTCGCGAGCAGGCTCGCTCCTACAGGGAATCCGGGGTATTTCGAGCGCGGTCACGGTCCCTTGTAGGAGCCGGCTTGCCGGCGATGGTCGTTAACGATAACGCGTGTGAAATGGATAAACGCGGCGCACTTGAGTCCATCGCCAGCAAGCCGGCTCCTACAGGTGTTGCGTTATCTGTCTTTCCCGGGATTGCGTGAAGAACCACAAAAAAGCCCACTGACCGTCGCCGGTTCAGTGGGCTTTTTCGTATCAGGCGTCTGGTTACAGAGCCATATCACTCGCAGCATTAGCCTTCGGTGCTTTCGCATTGGTATCGACAGTAACCGGAGTCACAGCCGGCGCGATCACCGCGGGTGGCGGAGTCAGTTCCAGCACCTTGGCGGTGTAGGCCCACTCCTCGGCAACCTTCTCAGGACTGCCGTTCAGCTGGGTGCCGTAGCTCGGTACGATCTGGTGCAGTTTTGCCTGCCACTCAGGGCTCGCGACCTTGTCCTTGAACACTTTCTGCAGCACGGTCAGCATGATCGGTGCGGCGGTCGAAGCGCCTGGGGAGGCGCCCAGCAGGCCGGCGATGCTGCCGTCTTGCGAAGCGACGATTTCGGTGCCCAGTTTCAGCACGCCACCGGCGGCTTCGTCACGCTTGATGATCTGCACGCGCTGGCCGGCTTGCCACAGGCGCCAGTCTTCAGCCTTGGCGTTCGGGAAGTATTCCTTCAGGGCGTTCATGCGGTCTTCGTCAGACAGCATAAGCTGGCCTGCCAAGTACTCGACCAGCGGGTATTCCTTGATGCCGACCTTGGTCATTGGCCACACGTTGTGCGTGGTGGTGGTGGTCAGCAGGTCGAGGTACGAACCTTCTTTGAGGAACTTGGTGCTGAAGGTCGCGAATGGGCCAAACAGGATCACGCGCTTGCCATCCAGCACGCGGGTGTCCAGGTGCGGAACCGACATCGGCGGTGCGCCAACGGAGGCTTTACCGTAGGCCTTGGCCAGGTGTTGTTCGGCGATGGTCGGGTTCTCGGTCACGAGGAACGAGCCGCCTACCGGGAAGCCTGCGTATTCACGGGCTTCAGGAATGCCGGACTTCTGCAGCAGGTGCAGGGCACCGCCGCCGGCGCCGATGAACACGAACTTGGCGTCGGTTTCGGTCTTGCTGCCGTCTTTCAGGTTTTTGTAGCTGACGCGCCAGCTGCCGTCTTCGTTCTTGGTGATGTCCTGCACTTCGCTGGACAGCTTCAAGTCGAACTTCGGCGTGGTTTGCAGGTGCGCAACGAACTGACGCGTGATTTCGCCGAAGTTCACGTCGGTGCCGATCGGGCTCCAGGTGGCTGCGATTTTCTGGTTCGGGTCACGCCCTTCCATCATCAGCGGCACCCACTGCTTGATCACAGCCGGGTCTTCGGAGTACTGCATGCCGGCGAACAGCGGGCTCGCTTGCAGGGCGTCGTAGCGTTTTTTCAGGAACTTGATGTTGTCATCGCCCCACACGAAGCTCATGTGCGGCGTGGAGTTGATGAACGAACGCGGGTTCTTCAGCACGCCTTGCTGGACCTGCCAGGCCCAGAACTGGCGGGAGATCTGGAAGGCTTCGTTGATTTCAACGGCCTTCGGGATCGAGACCTTGCCGTTCTCGTCTTCCGGGGTGTAGTTCAGCTCGGCCAGGGCGGAGTGACCGGTACCGGCATTGTTCCAGCCGTTGGAGCTTTCCTGGGCGACGCCGTCGAGGCGCTCGATCATCTGCATCGAGGTAGCAGGCTCCAGCTCATTGAGCCAGACACCGAGGGTTGCGCTCATGATGCCGCCGCCAATCAGCAGCACATCGACTTTCTTTGTCTCTTCCGCGTGGACGGAAGTCATCCCCATCGACAAAGCCAGCCCCAGCAGGGCCGTGTTCACTTTTTTAAACATCTGTTGCACCTATGATAAAACGCCATCCGCCCTTCCATCCTCACGCGCTCAGCCCCATGTTTCACGGCAGTCACGGGTGCGGCACTCAAGGATTGCAGGGTGGGCACACAAGGCCGACGAACCGCATCGACCCCAGTTTAATGTCCCTTCTGAACTGACTTTTTATCTTTATTGGCTTCAGCTACTTGAGCGACAGTGATTCCGTCGGCACGTCTTGAGGACATGCAAACTGAATAGGTCAAACCAAGTTGGCGCAAAGAATATCACGACAAGGCTTACCCGCGCGTCTGTTCGCGACTGCCTGGTCCGCTCACTGCTGGATCTGTAGGAGCCGGCCTGCCGGCGATAGCGGTCTTGGGCCGTGTATCGATCGTTCGGGCGCCATCGCTGGCAAGCCAGCTCCTACAGGGTGACGGCGGATCGGCGACTATACTCAGTGGTCTTCAGATGAGCCGGTGAGGACAAGTCATGAGCGACAAAGACGATCTGCGCAAGTACTCCTCTCAAGTGATCGACGGCGTAGAGGCCGCGCCGGCACGCGCCATGCTGCGCGCCGTGGGCTTCACTGACGCCGACTTCCAGAAGCCGCAGGTCGGCATCGCCTCGACCTGGGCCATGGTCACGCCCTGCAACATGCACATCGACAAGCTGGCGCTCGAAGCCGAAAAAGGCGCGAATGCCGCGGGCGCCAAGGGTGTGATCTTCAACACCATCACCATTTCCGACGGCATCGCCAACGGCACCGAAGGCATGAAGTATTCGCTGGTGTCCCGCGAGGTGATCGCCGACTCCATTGAAGTGGTGGTCGGTTGCGAGGGTTTCGACGGCCTGGTGACCATCGGCGGTTGCGACAAGAACATGCCGGGCTGCCTGATCGGCATGGCACGACTGAATCGCCCGTCGATCTTTGTCTATGGCGGCACCATCCAGCCGGGTGCCGGGCATACCGACATCATTTCCGTGTTCGAGGCCGTGGGCCAGCACGCGCGCGGCGATATCAGCGAGATCCAGGTCAAGCAGATCGAGGAAGTGGCGATTCCCGGTCCCGGTTCCTGTGGCGGCATGTACACCGCCAACACCATGGCCTCGGCCATCGAGGCACTGGGCATGAGCCTGCCCGGCTCCAGTTCCCAGGATGCCATTGGCGGCGACAAGGCCTCGGACAGTTTCCGCGCAGGCCAGCAGGTCATGGAGTTGCTCAAGCTCGACCTCAAGCCTCGGGACATCATGACCCGCAAAGCCTTCGAGAATGCCATCCGCGTGGTGATCGCCCTCGCCGGCTCGACCAACGCCGTGCTGCATCTGCTGGCCATGGCCAATGCGGTGGATGTCGAACTGACCCTGGATGACTTCGTCGAACTGGGCAAGATCTCGCCGGTGGTCGCCGACCTGCGCCCCAGCGGCAAGTACATGATGAGCGAGCTGGTGGCCATCGGCGGCATTCAACCACTGATGAAACGCATGCTCGATGCCGGCATGTTGCACGGCGATGCGCTGACCGTCACCGGCCAGACCCTGGCGGAAAACCTCGCCAGCGTGCCCGACTACCCGGCCGGCCAGGACGTGATCCGGCCGTTCGACCAGCCGATCAAAAAGGATTCCCACCTGGTCATCCTGCGCGGCAATCTCTCGCCCACCGGCGCCGTGGCCAAGATCACCGGCAAGGAAGGCTTGCGCTTCGAAGGCACGGCCCGGGTCTATCACGGCGAGGAAGGTGCGCTGGCCGGCATTCTCAACGGCGAGGTGCAGCCCGGCGAAGTGATCGTGATCCGCTACGAAGGGCCCAAGGGCGGGCCGGGCATGCGCGAAATGCTCTCGCCGACGTCGGCGGTCATGGGCAAGGGGCTGGGCAAGGACGTGGCGCTGATCACCGATGGGCGTTTTTCCGGTGGCTCACATGGTTTCGTGGTGGGACATATCACGCCGGAAGCCTTTGAGGGCGGGCCGATTGCGCTGGTCGAGAATGGCGACAGGATCATCATCGATGCTGAAACACGGCAGATTACCGTGGATGTCTCCGATGCCGTGTTGGCCGAGCGCAAGGGCCGTTGGGTGCGGCCGGAATCGAAATACAAGCGCGGGGTGCTGGCCAAATATGCGAAGACGGTGTCCAGTGCTTCGGAGGGGGCTGTGACGGATAAGTACCTTTAGCCCGTCGTTTTGCATTGCCGGGTCTGCCGCCTTCGCGAGCAAGCCCGCTCCCACATTCGACGGTGTTCTACCATGAGAACGCGGTCAATTGTGGGAGCGGGCTTGCTCGCGAAGAGGCCATTACAAACAGCAAATCTCTTAAATCAGTACATCAACCTCACAGCCGAAACCGATCCACCGACTGCGACAACTGCCCCGCCAGGCTCGACAACTCATCGGTGGTCGAAGCCGTCTGCCCGATCACCTTGCTGTTGCCTTCGGACATGCCGGCAATCATCTCCACCTGATGGGCGATTTCGTTGCTGGCCAGGCTTTGTTCGCCGATGGTGCGGCTGATGTCATTGACCAGTTGCGTGGTGTGCAGCGTGGCCTCGAGGATCTCGCGGATGGCGCGCTCGACGTCGGCCGTCACCGCCATGCCCTTGTCGACCTGGGCCACGCCCTCCTCCATGCTGATCACCGCCTCGCGGGTGCTTTGCTGGATGCGTGTGACCATGCTGGCGATTTCCTGGGTGGACGCGCTGGTGCGCCCCGCCAGACTGCGAACCTCATCGGCCACCACGGCAAAACCGCGTCCCTGCTCGCCGGCGCGGGCGGCTTCGATGGCGGCGTTGAGTGCCAGCAGGTTGGTCTGGTCGGCGATGCCCTTGATCACCTGGATGATGTTGAAAATCCCTTCGGACTCCTTGTCCAGCGTACGAATCACCTGGGCCGACTGCTGCGCCGACCGCGCGATGCCGTCCATGTCGCTGACCACCTGATGGATCACACGGCCACCGTCCTTGGCCAGCGATTCTGCCTGGTTGGCCATGTCCAGCGCCCGCTCGGCGTGCCGGGTGATTTCCTCGATGCTCGCGGTCATTTCGCTGGCGGCCGCAGCCATGGTGCTGGCTGCCGCGCTTTGCTGCTGGCTGCTGCCGGCCACTTCATGGCAGCCGTTGCTCAGTTGCTTGCTCATGCCGCTGACGCCGTGGGCATTGCTGCGCACGACCTCGATCATGCCGCGCAAGTCCCGTTGCATGGTCGCCAGGCTCCGGATCAATGCGCTGGCTTCATCATTGCGGGTGGGCTCGACGATCGGCTCGCTGAGGTTGCCATGGGCGATGCTCTCGGCAATGCGGCTGGCGGTTTGCAGCGGGCCCATGATGCTCAGGATCGCCGAACGCCCCAGGGTCAGCAGCAGCAACAGGCTGGCGATCAACACGCCACCCTGGGTCAGGTTGGCGTTGCTGATCGCTTGCGCCGTGCCCTGGCTGGTCTGTTGCGTATCGCGTTCGATCAACTCGCTGAGGGCGGCCATCTGGTCTTCCAGCTGGCTGAAGGCGCTGTTGAAACTGCCCACTTCCTGTTGCGCGGCTTCCGGGTTCTCCAGCGCCAGCCCGGCGATGCGCTCGGCGGAGCTGATGTAGGTGTCGAGGCTGGGCTTGATCTTGTTCAGGCCGGCCTTGATGGTGTCGTTGACCGGCAGCTTGAGGTTTTCCCCGAGCACTTCGCGAAAGCGCTGGGCGTGCTCTTCGATGGAATTGCGCACCTCGGCTTTGCTGCTGGTGCTTTTGTTCAAGCCTACCAACATGGCCGACAGCACGTCGGCACGCAGCGCGTCGTGCATCATGTCGGCTTCGAGGTGATTGCGCAGCGCGGCCATGCTGACGTTGTTGTCGTCCACGGCCCCGGCCATCCGAGTGTTTCCCAGGTAACTGACCAGGCTCATGATCAACGCAGTGAGCAATCCGGTGCCGATCAGCAATATTAAACGCAGTTTTATGGACACTCTGTGGTTCCTCTCTGGCACGTTTGGCGGCAGGGTTTGCCCCGCGCGGATGGCTTCAAGAGGTTATCGACGGGATCGGGCAGTAATTGAAGACTACCCCCACAAATTGTTGTTTTTGCGACATGCGGTCGTCATCGGTTGTTTCTGCGCCATGCCGCGCACGGACACCAGCACCAGGGTGGCACAGGCACCGAGCACTGCGATGGCCATGTCCTTTTGCGAGTCCCACGGATCGTTTTGCGCGCCGACGAAGGCGTTCGCCGTGTCATTGCCCAGGAAAGCCCCGCCGATCCACTCCACCAACTCGTACAGGGCGGAGGTCGACAGCATGATATTCAGGGTCACGAAAAACAGCCAGAACCCGCGCAGCGGCGTCAGGCGCCACAGGACTTCGCGCACCGGATAAGCCAGCAGCAGCCCGTAGCTGAAATGCACCAGTCGGTCGTAGTGATTGCGATGGATACCGGACGCGTGCTCGAAACTGAAGCCCAACCACGTCGAAGACCAGTGTTCGTAAGGCACCAGGGAATAGGTGTAGTGGGCGCCCAATTCATGCACGCACAGAAACGCAAACACCAGCGTGATCGACGTCGCCGACAAACGGAACCGGCGAGCAACCGCCACCAGCGTCCCCACCAGCAACAGCACCAGCAGGTTTTCCAGCGCCCAGTCCACCCGGCTGCGGGGGGAAAAACCCGACACCACGACGATCAGCAGAAACACCATCAGCAACGTCAGGTCGTACCGTGAATGTTGGCTGGACTGCATGGCTTGAGCTCCTCGAAGGCTGGACAATGGCCCTTTCAGTTCGAGGAAAAGCTTTCGCGCAAAGTTCGTTTTTTCCGATGAGCCGACGACCTTCTGGCGACACAGACCCTGTGGGAGCGGGCTTGCTCGCGAAGAGGCCATGTCAGCCGACATCACCGTTGAATGACACAACGCTTTCGCGAGCAAGCCCGCTCCCACAAGGGGGCTGTGTGGGTCAGTTACCCTTCCACTCCCTCGGGCTCAGCCCGGTCTTGCGCCGAAACGCCCGGGCCAGCGCCGAGGGGCTTTCGTAGCCGACTTCCTCGGCGATCAGCGCAATCGGCCGGCCCTCGCGCAAGCGTTTCTGCGCCAGGCTGATGCGCCAGCTCACCAGGTAATCCACCGGCGTCTGCCCGACCACTCGGCGAAAGTGCTCGGCGAAACTGGCCCGCGACATGTTGGCGGCGACCGAGAGTTCGGCCACGCTCCAGGCCTTGGCCGGGGTTTCATGCATCAGGCTCAGGGGCCGCGCCAGGCGCGCATCGGCGAGGCCGGCCATCATGCCCGGCTGCTGGCCAGTGCTGCTCAGGATGTGCCGCAGCAACAGGATCACCAGCAGTTCGAACAAGCGATCCATCACCGCTTCACGCCCGCAGGTACCGTCGAACGCCTCGTTGAACAGCCATTCCAGGGTCCCGGCCAGGCTCGGCATCTCATCGAGCTTGAGCACCAGGTAATCCGGCAGCGCCGCCGCCAGGGCGTTGCCCGCACCGCCGTCGAAGTCCAGGGTCGCGCAGACCAGTTGCGTGCCGGATGCTTGCGACGCGAACAGGCGATGTCGATAAGGCCGGGGGAAAAAGATCAGGCTCGGTTCGCTCAGTTGCAGATCCGGCTGCTCGCCCATCTTGAGCAGCAGTTCACCGGCCTGCAGCAGGTGCAAATGACCGCTGGCCTGCTGGCCGTCGTAGGCGGCGGTGCCGCAAAACGTGCCGCTGTGAAAGGTGCCGGCATTGACGCCGAAGTGAGTGAGCAACGTCGACAAGCGATCCATGACAGGCTCCCGGAAGCAGTTCTGGACGATCTGTCGCATATCCTCGACGATTTGCACCCAACAAGCCAGATGCTGCCCCTAACATCAGCGCCGTACCCAGCGCATACCGCGCTTCACACTACGGAGTATCACCATGACCCGCATTGCCCCGATCAGCCTGGAACACGCCACCGACGCCACCCGCCCGCTGCTGGAAGGCGTGCAGAAGAAAATCGGCTTTCTGCCCAATGTGTTCGGGGTGCTGGCGAACGCCCCCGTCGCGCTGACCTCATACCTGCAAATTTCGGCAACCCTGGCCAAGACCTCCTTGAGCGCCACGGAAAAAGAAGCGGTGTTCCTTGCCACCTCGCAGGTCAACGGTTGCGACTACTGCGTGGCGGCTCACACATTCTTCGCCGACAAGGTCGGGCTGTCGCAGGAGGACATCCTCAGTGCACGACACGGCGAGCTCAACGCCATTGCCGCCCTCGCCCGCCAGATCACTGAAAGCCGTGGGCACCTGAGCGCCGAGCAACTCGCCGCCGCCCGTGCCGCCGGTATCGACGACGCCAAGATCATCGAAGTGATCGCCCATGTCGCTTCGCAGACGCTGACCAACTACCTGAACAATGCCGCGCTGACCGACATCGACTTCCCGGTTATCGAGGCCTGAGAAGATCGTTCAGTAAAACCAAGTCCAATGAGAACTTGTGGCGAGGGAGCTTGCTCCCGCTGGGCAGCGAAGCGGCCCCAAAACGGGGACTGCCATGCAGTCCAGCGGGAGCAAGCTCCCTCGCCACAAATGCAGTGTCACATCTGATTGATCGGAATCACCGGTCGGTCAGGTATTGGTTTTCAGCTTGGTCCACAAGCGCGTGCTGAGGCGTGCAATGGCTGCGGGCAAGTCCTCGACGGTAAACAGCTTGTCCATCACGGTTTTCGGCGGATAGATCGCCAGGTCCTGCTTCACCGCCGGGTCGACGAAGGCATCCGCCGCGCTGTTGGGGTTGGCGTAGTGGATGCTGTTGCTGATGTTGGCAATCACCTTCGGCTCCAGCAGGTAGTTCATGTAGGCGTAGCCGTTCTTCTCGTGCGGCGCGTTCTTGGGCATGACCACCATGTCCATCCACAAGGTGGAACCTTCATCCGGGATCGAGTAGGCAATATCGATCCCGTTCTTGGCTTCCCTGGCGCTGGCGGCGGCCTGCACGATATCGCCGTTGAAACCGATCACCGCGCAGACGTTGCCGTTGGCCAGGTCGCTGATGTACTTCGACGCATGGAAATACTGGACGTATGGCCGGATCTTCAGCAGCGCCTGCTCGGCTTTCTTGTAGTCGGCCGGTTCGTGGCTGTGGGGTGGCAGGCCCAGGTAATTGAGGGTGATCGGCAGGATTTGCGTCGGGTTGTCGATGATCGCCACGCCGCATTCGCTGAGTTTCTTGATGTTGTTCTCGTCGAAAAACAGGCTCCAGGAACGGGTGACGTCGGTATTGCCGAAGATCGCCTTGATCTTCTCGACGTTGTAGCCGATGCCGACCGTGCCCCACATGTAGGGGAAGCCGTACTGGTTGCCCGGATCGTTGACCTCAAGTTTTTTCATCAACGCCGGGTCGAGGTTTTTCCAGTTGGGCAACTGGCTCTTGTCGAGCTTCTGGATCGCGCCGGCCTTGATCAGGCGCGACAGGAAGTGGTTGGACGGGCTGACCACGTCATAGCCGGTGTTGCCGGTCATCAGCTTTGATTCCAGCACTTCGTTGCTGTCGTGGATGTCGTAGGTCGCCTTGATCCCGGTGTCCTTGTTGAAGTTGACCAGGGTGTCGTCGGCGATGTAGCCGTTCCAGTTGGAAATGTTGACGGTTTCGTCGGCATAGGTGGCGGCGGAAAACGTCGAGATCAGGGCCACAAGGGAAAGCGTATTGACGCGCATGTTGAATCACCTTCGATGGGAAGTGCTTTTGTTCTTGTTGTGAAGCGGGTGTTGTCAGATTTCGCTTCTGGCCCGGACCGTTTCCACGCGCATACGCAGCATGGTACCGATGTCGAGCAACGGCTTGGGCGGTAGCCAGCCGGGCTGTGCCCGTTCAATGACCGAGCGCAGCAGCGGTGAATCACGGCCCGAGGCCAGTTCCGCGAGCAAGCGGCCCCACAGCGTGCCGCGCGCCACTCCGGAGCCGTTGCACCCGGCCACGGCGAACACGCCCTCCTCGACTTTCGCAAAGTACGGTTGCCCGGAGCGCGAAGCACTGAGATGGCCGGTCCAGGTGTATTCGATGTCCTGCTCGCCGAGCATCGGAAAACGCCGTTGCAACCCCTGCACATGGTGCTGGCGGCGGGTCGCCAATTCGCCCAGGGACAAATCCCGCGAGCGGTATTCCGCGGTGTTGCGAATCATCACCCGGCGATCCGGGGTCAGGCGCACCGTGGCGCCCAGCGGCCGGGTCGACAGCACGCCCCAGGACGCGGGCGCACCCAGGGCTTGAAACTCTTGATCGCTGAGCGGCCGCGTGAGGCTGGCGCTGAGCTCCATCGCGAATGTGCCGCTGTCATCGATACCCGCACGAGGGATGAAGGCGTTCAGGCAGACCAAGACCTGTTTGGCCTCGACGCAGCCGTTTTGGCCCCGAGCGCGAATTCGGCCGTCGCCCAGGCGCTCGATACCGGTGATATCGGTGTTCTCATGGACCGTCACTGTCTGCGGCAAGGCATCGAGCAAGCCTTTCACATACTTGGCCGGTTGCAGCAGCGCATTGCCGTTACCGCACCAGATCCCGGCGCGATAGTGGCGGGTGCCGAGTTTCTCGATCAATGGCTCGCCTTGCAGAAACTGTGCGCTGGCGCCAACCGCACGCAGGGTCTGCAGCTTGGCCTCGACGTGGGTCAGCTTGCGTGGATCGCTGACGGCGAAGAAATAACCCGACTCCCTGAAGTCGCATTCGATGCCCAGCCGGGCGATCTGCTTGCGCACTTCATCGGCGGCGGCGCGGCCGATCGAGGTGTCCACTTGATAGCCGGCGAACCCTTCGCTGCCCAGCAACTCTCCGGTAGCTGGATGTTCGTGGGCCACCACAAACCCGGAATTGCGCGCCGATGCACCCTGCGCAGCCCGCTGGCGGTCAACCACCACAATGCGTGCCTGCGGATGCATTTGCGCAAGGGCGTGTGCGGCACTCAGCCCGGTGATGCCGGCGCCGATCACCAGCCAGTCGGCCTGTTGCGTGCCCTTTAGCGGCTCGCGCAGCGGTGAACTCCCCGCTTGCGCGATCCAGCCACAGATATTTTCCATGCGTCACCTCGTTTTCTTGTTCTGCGAACCGTGGCGAATCAACTGCTTTGCATGCATGATTCGCATGAGCGGTTTTCGATGACGGTAGCCATGACTAGAATTTAAAGGCTCCTCACAGGTACAACCAACGTTATTAAATCATCGAGGCATTCTGAAAACGCATGGAGAAGATTCGCCACGCGCCCTCGCTGCAGGGCTTGCAGGCCTTGGTTGAGGTTGCGGACTCGGGCAGCTTCACCCAGGCGGCGCAGAAGCTCTGCCTGACGCAAAGCGCCGTGAGCCGACAGATCCAGCAACTGGAGAGCCACTTCGACGTGCAGCTGTTTGTCAGGAGCAGTCGCAGCCTGCAACTGACCGCGGAGGGCGAACAGGTACTGGCCAGCGCCCGCAGCATCCTCGAACAGTTGCGCAGCCTCGAAGACCGGCTGGCGCCGCAAAAACGCCCGTTCCGCATTCGCATGCACGTGTCGTTGGCGGTGCGCTGGCTGCTGCCCAGGCTGAGCGATTTCTACCGGCATCACCCGGACGTCTCCCTGGCAATAGAAACCGTGGCCACCGAAGTGGTGGAGCCGGCCAGTGACAGCGACGCCTACATTCTCTATCTGCCTGAGCCGTCCACGGCGCCCGATTGCCTGACCCTGTTCGAGGAAGCGCTGGTGCCGGTGTGCGCGCCGGGCCTGGGCAGCCCGGGCAGGCCATTGGCGGCGCTGGAAGATTTGCCGGGGTACGCCTTGCTGCACCGCTCAAGCGACCAGAATGACTGGCAGGTCTGGCTGTCAGCCAACGGCGGCAAGGCGCTGCATGACTATCGGCACATCCCCTTCAACCTCGACGAACTGGCACTCGACGCCGCCGCCCGGGGCCTGGGCGTAGCGATGACCGACATGACCCTGGCCGGAGAGTCGATCCAGCGCGGCGAACTGGTGATTCCGTTCGGCGAACCGTTGAAGACCCGGGGGATTTACTCGCTGTGCCTGCAACCTTCGGCGGCATCGCATCCGGCCTGCGCACCGGTCATGCAATGGTTCACCGCACAAACCACTGCCTGACCCTCAATGTCGCCTGACACACCGCCTTCGCGAGCAAGCCCGCTCCCACAGGATTTGTGGGCATACGAAAATTCCGTGAACAACCGCAATTACGGTAGGAGCTGGCTTGCCAGCGATGAGGCCCTCACATTCAAAACCAATGTCGCCTGACACACCGCCTTCGCGAGCAAGCCCGCTCCCACAGGATTTGTGGGTATACGAAAATTCCGTGAACAACCGCAACTACTGTAGGAGCTGGCTTGCCAGCGATGAGGCCCTCACATTCAAAACCAATGTCGCCTGACACACCGCCTTCGCGAGCAAGCCCGCTCCCACAGGATTTGTGGGTATACGAAAATTCCGTGAACAACCGCA
>NZ_JAHBDR010000087.1:0-37066 GCF_019956575.1 Pseudomonas sp. A-R-19 | reverse complement strand
CCTGTGGGAGCGGGCTTGCTCGCGAAGACGGCAGCACATCCAACATCCATGTGACTGACAAACCGCTTTCGCGAGCAAGCCCGCTCCCACAGGTTACATATCTCCCCAACCACCAATCGCCCACCCTTTAAATTAAGCCCTCCACCAGACGTTCTACTGGGTATCTGCCTCACGACCCAAGGAACCCTCTGCTCATGACCCAGCCAACGCGCGGTGCAATTCATGAATTGTTCAGCCTCCTGAAACCGTTCCGGCTCGTCGTCAGTCTGTCGACCCTCCTGGGCATGGTCGGTGGCCTGAGCGTGACGGTGCTGCTGGCCACCATCAACAACGCGCTGCATTCGCCGGACGGCCTGACCCAGGGCGTGGTCGCGCTGTTCGCCGGCCTGTGCGTGCTGGCCCTGGGCAGTTCGATCTGCTCGGACATCGGCACCAACTACGTCGGCCAGCACATCATTGCCAGGCTGCGCAAAACGCTGGGGGAGAAAGTCCTTTCAGCGCCCATCGAGCAGATCGAGCGCTACCGCAGCCACCGGTTGATCCCGGTGCTGACCCACGACGTCGACACCATCAGCGACTTCGCCTTCGCCTTCGCGCCGCTCGCCATTTCCCTGACCGTGACCCTCGGCTGCATGGGTTACCTGGCGATGCTGTCGTGGCCGATGTTCCTGATGATGGTACTGGCGATTGCCATCGGCACCGGCATCCAGTTCTACGCGCAGGGCAAGGGCATCCAGGGTTTCATGGCCGCCCGCGACGCCGAAGACGATTTGCAAAAGCACTACAACGCCATTGCCGGCGGCGCCAAGGAGTTGCGCATCCACCGCCCGCGCCGCCAGCGCATGCTCGTCAAGGGCATCCAGGGCACCGCCGATTTCATCTGTGACACCCAGGTGCGCTCGATCAACACCTTCGTGATCGCCAAGACCCTCGGCTCGATGCTGTTCTTCGTGGTCATCGGCCTGGCGCTCGCCCTGCAATCGTTCTGGCCCAGCGCCGACAAAGCGGTGATGAGCGGCTTCGTGCTGGTGTTGCTGTACATGAAAGGCCCGATCGAACACCTGGTCAGCACCTTGCCGATCGTCAGCCGGGCGCGCATTGCCTTGCGCCGCATCGCCGAACTGTCGAGCCAGTTCTCCTCACCCGAGCCGCACCTGTTGCTCAGCGAACAGGGCACCCAGCCGGCCGTGGTCAACAGCCTGCAACTGGACAACGTCAGCTACGCCTTCCCCGCTGCCCCCGGTAGCGAGGCGTTTCGCCTGGGGCCGGTGAACCTGACCATCGAGCAAGGCGACATCATTTTCATCGTCGGCGAAAACGGCTGCGGCAAGACCACCCTGATCAAGTTGCTGCTGGGCCTCTACGCGCCGCAACAGGGCGAAATCCTGCTCAACGGCCTAGGCATCGATGCGCAGAATCGCGACGACTACCGCCAGTTGTTCACCACGATCTTTGCCGACTACTACCTGTTCGATGACGTGGTGCAGGGCGACCAGCACATTCCCGAAGACGCCAACAAATATCTGCAACGCCTGGAGATTGCCCACAAGGTCAGCGTCCGGGACGGCAGCTTCACCACCACCGACCTTTCCACCGGCCAGCGCAAGCGCCTGGCGCTGGTCAATGCCTGGCTGGAAGAACGCCCGGTGCTGGTGTTCGACGAATGGGCCGCCGACCAGGACCCGACCTTCCGCCGCATCTTCTACACCGAGCTGCTGCCGGACCTCAAACGCCTGGGCAAAACCATCATCGTGATCTCCCACGACGACCGCTATTTCGACATGGCCGATCAACTGGTGCGCATGGAATCGGGCCGGGTCGTCACTGAGCGCGCCACCGCCTGACAGCGGTGATTGCACGCAGGTTGTTGTTTTTTGAAGTTTGTTTTCCGGTTTAGCCAAAGTGGTCCGTCTAATAATAATTATCATTAACTAAAAAACTGCACACACCATTCTGGAGCGATTCGAGCAATGCAAAGCCTTACTCTGTCCCGCGCACCTTTGGCATTAGCCATCGAACGGCAAAAGAAATTCCGCACGGTCGTGCCGGGCGCGCTGCTGACCCTGTTGCTGCTGGGGACCTCCCAGGTCGAGGCAGCCCCGGTGAACGTCAATGTGCCGGCCCAATCGCTGGCCAGTGCATTGCGTCAACTGGGCCAGCAGACCAACCTGCAGATTCTCTATAGCCAGGACATGGTCAATGGCATCAAGTCCACGGCGGTGTCCGGCAGCATGGAACCGGAACAGGCACTGAAAACCTTGCTGCTGGGGAGCGGCATCAATTTTCAGTTGAATGGCAACACCGTGTCGCTGGTGCCGGCGGTCGGTGACTCCAGTGCATTGCAGTTGGGCGCAACGTCCATCACTGGCGTGGCGCTGGGGCCGACCACCGAAGGTTCGCACTCCTACACCAGCGATGAAGTGACCATCGGCAAAGGCAACATCAAGCTCAAGGACATCCCGCAGTCGGTGTCCGTCGTCACGCGCCAGCGCATGGACGACCAGAACATGAACAGCCTGCAGGACGCCATGCGTCAGGTCACCGGCGTGACCATCAAGACCTACAACTCCGGCTCCAGCCTCAACGACGTCTACATGCGCGGCTTCCTCGTCGACCAGGTGCAGGTCGACGGCGTTTCGCAGCCGACCGGCCAGGGCGACATGGCCACCAGTTTCGACCTGGCGATGTACGACCGCATCGAAGTGCTGCGCGGCCCGTCGGGCCTGTACCAGGGCGCGGGTGAACCCGGCGGTACGATCAACGTGGTGCGCAAGCGCGCCTTGGGTAAATTCGCCTTAGGTGGCGAACTGGCCGCAGGCTCCTACGATCACTACCGTTCCTCGGTGGACGTTACCGGCCCGCTGAACGACCAGGGCACCGTGCGCGGTCGCTTCATCACCGCCTACGAGAACAACAAGTCCTTCGTCGACTACGCGCAAAACGAACGCCCGATGGTCTACGGTCGCCTGGAATTCGACCTCGACCCGTCCACCACATTGTCGGTCGGCGGCGCTTACCAGAAAAACAACTCCACCCCGGCGTTCGGCTTGCCGGCCTATGCCGACGGCTCGTTGCTGGACGTTCCGCGCTCGACCTTCGTCGACGCCAAGTGGAACACCCTGAACGAGAAGGTCTGGGAATCCTTTGCCGAAGTTGACCACGCGCTGGACAACGGCGGCCAGTTCAAGACCACCCTGACCTACCGCGACGCCGAAACCCCGCAGCGTAACTTCACCTGGGCCGACGGCGCTGTCGACCCGGCCACCGGTGACAGCTGGGCCGTGGCCTACGACTACTACACCCACATCAAGTCCATTGGCGTCGACAGCTTCGTCACCACGCCTTTCGACTTTGCCGATCGTCAGCACGAGTTCACCGTGGGCGCCGAGTACCAGCACCTGGACAAGGACTTCACCTACGGCGGTGGCGAGTACTTTCCGATCAACGTGTTTGATCCGGGTAGCATCGACATTCCCCGCAACGACTATGCGCACGTCAACGGCAACTGGTCCAAGTCCGACCAGTACGGTGTCTACACCCGCGCCAAGTTCAACGTCACCGACTGGCTCGACGTCATCGGCGGCAGCCGTGTGACCTGGTACGAAAGCGATGCGAAGAACGCCAACGCCTTCTTCAACAACTTCGGCGAAGCCCACACCAGCATCAACCACAAGGTCGTGCCATACGGCGCTATCATCGGCAAGATCACCCCGCAACTGTCGACCTACTTCAGCTACACCGGCGTGTTCAAACCGCAGAGCGAAATCGGCACGGACGGCGAGCCGGTCGGCCCGCGCAAAGGCAAGCAGTACGAGATCGGCCTCAAGCGCGAGTTCTACGACGGTCGCCTGAACGCCAGCATCGCCGCCTTCCGCATCTACGATGAAAACCGCGCCGAATACGACAACAACTCCGGCGCCTACATGACCGAAGGGCGGGCACGCAGCGAGGGTTGGGAAACCGAGCTGAGCGGGAACCTGACCGAAAACTGGAGCATCGTCACCGGTTACGCCTACACCTCCACCAAGTTCCTCGACGGCGATGACGCCAACAAAGGCAAGACTTTCAGCACCATCACGCCTAAACACAACTTCAACCTGTGGACCAAGTACGAGTTCACCGACGGTCCGCTCAAAGACTTCAGCGTCGGCGGCGGCGTGCGTGCGGTCAGCGACACCTACTACCAGCGTGACGTGAAGTTCCAGCAAGGCGGTTATGCCATTACCACGGCGCAGGTCGGCTACAAGTTCAACGAAAACCTGTCGTCGACACTGACCGCCAACAACCTGTTCGACCGCAAGTACTACGATCGTGTCGATGCCTCCTGGGGCACCAACTTCTACGGCGACCCGCGCACCGTGACCCTGAGCCTGCGCGCGCAATACTGATTACCAGCAGCACCCCGCCGGGCCGTTTGATTTTGTAGGAGCGAGCTTGCTCGCGATGGTCGTTAACGAAGACGCGTGTTGACTGGATAAACGCAACGCCTTTGAGGCCATCGCGAGCAAGCTCGCTCCTACAGTGTGGATCACTTTCCGGTTCTGTTTTCTACGCCGTGCATGTGACAACTGGGCGCTCTCTGCCTATCCTGCAAGGCAGTCATTGCCCCCTCACGACACTCCCATTCATGGATCGAAAATGGCGACGCCAGCTGATGCCCCCAACCGCGCCATCAACGAGCAAGGTAACCGCGCGAAGCTGTCCAGGCCCTTGCCCATCGACCTGCGAGGACTGATTCTTTTCTTCGTCCTGCTGTCGGTCCTGGCGACGCTGTGCAACAGCCTCTACGTCGCTTACCGGGTGCAGCGTCAGTCCCTGATCCATACGACGCTTGAGGCCAACGCAGCCTACGCAGCCAAGGTCGCCTCCAGCATCGGTGAGTTTCTGAACTCGGCGCACAGTCGCTTGAACTACAGCGCCAATACGCTTGGCCAGCACTGGAGCGACCCCGAAGTGCTGCGCAAGGAAGCCATTCGCCTGCAAGCCCAGGACTCCGATTTCAACTCCATCGCCATCATGGATGCAACCGGCAAGGTGCTGCAGGCCTATCCCGACACCGCGCAGATTGTCGGCGCCACGTTGACTTCGCAGGGCGTCCAGCAGCTACTCAAGGAGCGCCGTCCATCGGTCAGCGCGGCCTATATCTCCATGGCAGGCAACCTGGTGGTGTTCATTTCACAGCCGGTTTTCAACGCTTCGGGGGAATTCCTCGGCGTCGTCGGCGGCTCCGTCTACCTGCTCAAGCAAAGTGCCTTTCATACGGTCATCAGCCGGCATTTTCATCACGAAGGGACCTTTGCTTTCGTCGCCGACGGCAATCGCCGGCTGCTGTATCACCCGGACCAGAAGCGCATCGGTGAAGTCCTCGGCTGGAGCCTGACGGTCGATGCGGCCTTGCGCGGCGAACGTGGCTCCCTGGAAGGCCCGAACTACAAAGGTGTTCCCATGCTCGCCGGTTTTGCCCAGGTGCCGGACGCCAACTGGGCGGTCGTCGTGCAACAACCCAGGGACCGCAGCCTCGCCCCGCTGGGCCAACTCATGCGCGACATGGTGCTGGGCATGATTCCCGCCGGGCTGTTGGGTCTCGGACTGATTCTGGCGGGTACGGCATTGATCGCTCGCCCGCTGCGCCAGTTATCGCTCGCCGCCGACCAGTTGGCCGCGCCGCAAACGACCAGGCAACTGCAACAGATCCATGCCTGGTACCGCGATGCGTCGGCGATTCGCCAGGCAATGCTGACCGGCGTGCAGCTGCTCCAGCAAAAGCTCGGCCAGCTCAGCCATGAAGCGCAAAGCGATCCCCTCACCGGCCTGGCCAATCGAAGGGCCATGGGCGGCGTTCTCGAACTGCTGGAAAAAACCGGGCAAGCGTATTCGGTGCTGGCGCTGGATATCGATCACTTCAAAAAGGTCAACGACACCTTCGGCCATGACGCCGGTGATGTGGCACTGAAAACGGTCGCCGACATCCTCAAGCAAAACTCGCGGACCGGCGACCTCGCCTGCCGCTCCGGTGGTGAAGAGTTCGCGCTGATCCTGCCGGACACGCCGCTGGATACCGCCAGGACCATTGCCGAACGGATACGCGAACACATCGAGCAGACCGACGTGCCGCAGGTTGGCTGGCTGACCATGTCCATCGGCGCGGCTTGCCGGGACGCAGACACCCCGACGCCCGAAAGCGTGCTCAAACGCGCCGATGAGCGTCTCTACCTTGCCAAGCAGAGCGGGCGTAACCGCGTGATGGCCTAGGCGCTGCGCGAAACCGGCGACTCAGGCCTCTACGGTTTGGGCTGTTTTTCATCGTCCATCGAGCCGCTTGAGGTCGCTGCGTCCTTTTCCATCTCATGGGATTCGGCGCCGGAGTTTGAACCCGAGGCCTCCTCGCCCTTTTTATCGGCCTTCTCGTCTTTGGGTTCATCGCCCCGAGGCTGGTTGATACCGGGAATGGCAGCAGGTGGTGCGGCTGAGCCCGCCATCGCGTTCTCGATGACCAGTGCAAAAGACGAAGCCGTCGACAGCAGGCCCGCCGCCATGAGCGCGAGCATTTTTCTGTTGATCATTGAGGTCTTCCCGGTGAGGTATAAAACCTTGGAAGACCCGGCTTCGGCAAAGGTGCAGACGCTCTGACGAACGGCAAAGGTCGGGTTTAGAGATCTGCCTTGTTGTCGTGCGCGTCGGCCCGCAGTTGCTCGGTGTCGAAGCGAACAAAAACCGAGTCGCCGACAGCGGTCAGGACATCCCCGGCGAAGACCTCGCAGATGACCCGGCTCTTGCGCCCGACCTCACCTTCGACCTTCGCCCGCAATGTCAGCAGAACGCCCATTGGCGTAGGCTTGATGAACTTGATGCCGAGGTTGCCGGTGACGCAGGTGATGTGCGGCGAGCTGCCCACTTCGCGTTGTTCCGCGCGGTAGTGATAAGCCATCGCCGCCCAGTTGGAATGACAATCGACCAGCATCGCGATCAAACCGCCGTAGACCAGGTCCGGCCAGCCGCAATACTTGTCATCGGGCATATGCTGCGCCATGACATGCACCCCGTCCTCATGCCAGAAGCTCTTGATGTGCAGCCCGTGCGGATTCTGGCTGCCGCAGCCATAACAAACGCCTTCAGGCGCGGCGATGTCTTGAAGCGAGGTGTCCTGCGTGGTCATTGCCTTTCCATCCTTAATGCCGGGTGATTGAAAGCGGACCGGGTCGCCCCGGTCCGCTGCGCCTGATCAATATTGGCAAAAGCGAATCCGATTACCGAACGGATCGTAGACTTGCAGCTCCTTGCCCCAGCCCTGCTGAACAATATCCGGGCGTCCGTAGCCGTAGCGCTTGCCCTGCAACTCGTCCCTGAGCAGTTCGATGTTGTGCGTCGGCACGAACACCGTCGAACCCGGGCTGGCATCGCCGTGATGTTCGGAAAGGTGCAGTTGCAGCCCGTCGCGACTGATGCCCAGGTACAGCGGCAGATCAGCCTCGAAGCGGTGCTCGAACTCGACGCTGAAACCGAGGAAATCCAGATAGAACTCCCGCGCCTTGGCTTCGTCGAAACTGCGCAAGATGGGGATGGGTCTATCGAAGGTAATGCTCGGTGCTGACGGGGTATTGGCCTGGGCCAGCAACGCCGATGCGGTGTTCCAGTCCTTGTAGCCCAGTTGCTGCGCGACCAGTTCCAGCGCGGTGGCATGAGTCACCGCCTGATTGCGCTCCTCCAGCGAGGCGCGCAACTGCTTGGCCATTTGCTTGGCTTGCTCGATTGAAAACATGGCTACTCCTGTGGCCGAGATGCTCTGGTGCTCGCATTGCCAAACCTCGACCGTCAAGAGAGGCGATTGGGTTCGTATGAAGCGGAGATGCTTTCACCTTTCCCAACGGGAGCGAGCGGCCGGCAGCATCGGGCCGGGGTCGATGATACATAGCCGACAGGGGATGCGGAAGATGTTCACGGCAGTACCCTGTCCGAGCCCTGAGGACTATTCCCTCAGACGTGAAAGTTGCTGAACCACAAATGCCCCGACGGTCACTGCGCTGGCTGCCCATGCGCAAGCCACCTGCCAATGCCTGAGCGGACCGAACGTATCGCCCATCAGGAAACCGCTCGAAAGCACAAACAGAAACAACGCAACTGCCGCCAACGCGACGCGTGGAATCGCCATCAACCATCGCCACCAGGCACCGGGTTCAAAGCGCCGCGTGCCCCAACGAGTCAACGCTGTCAGCCCCGCCAGCAGCGGTGCGGCAATTACCAGCAGGATAGGAATGATAACGAGCGCCAGCGTGGGCTCCACTTCGCCGCCGTCCTCGCCGGGCGTGTAGAAGCTTTCCATCCAGATATCCTTGCACAGGGCGAAAGTAAGATAAATGACGGCGACAGGGGCGATGGGGAATATCAGGCAACTGATGAGGTTTTTTAGGGCTTTCACTGGTTTGGAGGTCACTTGATCTTGTAGGAGCTGGCTTGCCAGCGATGGTCGTTAACGATAACGCGTGTGAACTGGATAAACGCGGTGCACTTGAGTCCATCGCCGGCAAGCCGGCTCCTACAGGCATTGCGTTATCGGTGTTTCCCGGAATTGCGTGAAAACCTTTTTTGATACCGCCAATTAACGGGCAGTTTTTTCGTACTTCGCAGTGCTTTGCCTCTGGCAAGGCACTTGATCGGTGACGTCGTATTGGCTATGTGATCTCAACCAATGACTTCATATGCGTCGCATGTTCAGCGTGTATCGGCTGGAACCCGCAGCGAAGGTAAAAGGCAGCGCCCTCGGGCGTGTCCGTGGACAGTCGCACAACGCGAAAATGCCCAGACGCCAGTTCCAGTAGCTGCTGCACCAGCGCTTTGCCCACATTCTGGCCCCTTGATGCAGGGGCGACGTACACCCGCCGTAATCTTCCTACGCCCGGTTCGGAAAATGGATCGGATGAAAGACCTCCAACGGCTATCAGCCGTCCGTTGCGAAACACCCCCAAAAGGCACTCACCTTGCTGATCGAATCGATTGGCGCCGCTTTCCCATTCCGCAATCAACCGGGTGAGGAACCTGAAGCCTTCTGCAACGGCCTGCTCTTCCAACTCGCGGATTTGCGGTGCGAGCCCGGAGATTTTACATTTCACCCATTCGTCCATTGATATTGCTCTTTGACTCGATGAGGGCTCGCATATCTTCCATCATCCGATTATGCGGGACATTCGGGCGCGGGTCGTCAATCGAAGCTTGCACCTTGGCGCGGAACCAACGGTCATGGCTGGCGACTTGCTCTTCGGTCTCCAGCCCGGAAACGATGGGGGAAAGTTCGGCGTTCATTTTGGCCTCCAGAGCCGCTGTCGTCATTGGCAATGATGAATGTCATTGGATTAACCGACCATTGCGTCGCGTCAGATCGTAAGGGCTGTACGTCCGAGGGCCAACCGCAAACTTTCGTAGGACTCTTCCTGCCGACTCCGAGGAGTTCAACGCTCTTTGACAAGGTAAAACAGCAGGTTAAAGACCACTCGATAGTGCTTGTTTAAGCGGCCTACAGGTTACTTCATGAAAGCCACAACGCCTTGCGTCGTTGCCTACAGGTACGCCAGAATCCGCCGGCTTGTGCGCCTTGGGGGGTGTCGGTAACTTGATTCGGGTCACTGATTTCCAGTGATCGGGTTTAGTAGCCCGATGAGGTTGAACGGTTGCACAAGTTTCATCCAGTCGGACATTCGTCTGCACTTGATGGTGGCTGTGTGCATGGCGCCCTCGGGCGCGCCGGTTCGCTTCCTCACCGGTCTACTAACTTGCGCACAGCCGCCACCCTTTCGTTTAGTAGCGAGATGGTTGTGGGCTCACTACTAGAGGAAGATTTTTATGTTCAAGGTAACTCCAAATCCGCCGAAAACCGACCCGGCCTCCCCGCACGAAAGCCCCGATTCAAAACAATTCCACGAAGCCGCCGAACGCGCCCTCGATCCCGGCCCCAACATCATGGCCACCCCGCGCACACCCTGCTCCATGTTCATCGTCAATCCCGAACTCAGTACCGAAACCCTGCTGGTGCACGCCTGCGAATCGCTGGCGTCGGCCAATGTCATGGCCAACGATCTGGTGGATCATCTGCAGGGGACGAGTCGCAATGCACTGTTGGGGATTGCGCAGGTGATCATGCTGGGGGAACTGGCGGTGAATCGGGCGCTGGATCGGCTTGATCCGCCTTAGTAGCCATCGCACGGATGGTGAAGGCACTCACCTGTGGCGAGGGGGCTTGCCCCCGTTGGGTCGCGAAGCGGCCCCAAAATCGGCCATCGCACTTCTTCAGGCATACCGCGTTGTTCGGGTTTACGGCTGCTGCGCAGCCGAACGGGGGCAAGCCCCCTCGCCACAAAAGCCCGGCCAAGGAGAACTCTGCGGTCAGGCCAGGCTTTCGCCGATCTGCGCCGCCAGTTGCTCCAGCATCCCCGGCACTTCCTGGACCATCTCGCCCATGCGCGCAAAGTCGTGGGTCATGCCGGCCTTGACCTCCAGCACCAAGGGTTGCCCCGCGGCACGCAGTTTCTCGGCCCAGGCCAGGCCTTCATCGAGCAACGGATCGTACTCGGCCAGCCACAGCACCGTCGGCGTCAGCCGTTGCAGGCCCTCGGCGTACAGGGGTGAAAAACGCCAGTCGGCACGATCCGCTTCACTGCGTTGGTATTGCTGGTAGAACCACTCCAGCGTGGTGGCTTCCAGCAGATAGCCTTCGGCGAACCGCGCAAGAGACGGACGTTTTTTTACCGCGTCGATCACCGGGTACAGCAACACTTGCAGGCGCGGCACAAGCGGCCAGCCCAATGGGTCCTGGGCGATGGCGATACACAGTGAAGCCACCAGGCTGCCGCCGACGCTGTCCCCCGCCAGCGCTACACGATTGACATCCAGCCCCAGCGCCTTGGCTCCGGTGATGGCCAGCCAACGGGTGATGTCTTCGGCATCGTTGTAGGCGGTGGGGAAACGGTGTTCCGGTGCCAGGCGATAGTCCGCCGACAACACGGCAAACTCCCCCGCCAATGCCAGGCGCCGGCACAGGGTGTCGTGTGAATCGAGGCTGCCGACAACGTAGCCGCCGCCATGGAAGTACAACAACAGCGGGCGCGGTTCGCTGCCCGGTTGCGGTTTGGCGTACAGCCGCGCATTGAGCAAATGCCCGTCCCGCGCAGGGATGCTGACCGCCGTCACCGTCAACGCGCCCGTCGGGGCCGCATCGAGCAATTGTGAGGTCTGTTCGAATTGCTGTCGCGCGTCCCGAGGGCTCAGCTCATGCATGGGTTGGCTTTTGCCGCTGAGGCGGCCGAACTCGGCCAGCTCCAGAAAACCTTCGATGTCCGGGTGCAGTGCCATGGGCGGTGGTCTCCAAAAATAAACAGGCTCGCCCAATAAACGAACCGGGAGGGCTGTTCATTAGGGCGTCATCCTGATCAATGAAGAATCTCCCTGACCGAACATGAAACCTGTGGCGAGGGGGCTTGCCCCCGTTGGGTCGCGAAGCGGCCCCAAAGCCGGCCATCGCGGTTATTCAGGCGTACCGCGATGTTCGGGTTTACGACTGCTTCGCAGCCGAACGGGGGCAAGCCCCCTCGCCACAGAGAAGCCAGTTCACCAATTTATCGGCTTAGAACTCTGCCACCACCTCCCGCGCAAGCGCCGCCACCACGGCGTCCAGACACTCATCCATTTGCAGGATATCGAAGTGCCCCGCCGTCACCACCTGCACCTTGCGCAGCCGTGGTTGCTGGCACTCCAGGGTCGCGCGTTCGGCCGTCGGGTTGCCATCGGCCCACCAGCAATGCAGCCCGGCTTGCGGGATCGGCAGGGTTTCGACCTGCCGCGACAGCGCCTTCAAGCGTGTGCTGACCATGAACGTCTGGGCCAGCTCATCGGCACCGAGCAGCGCATAACCGCTGGCCTGATCGCTTTGGCTGTCGATCACCGCGCGAATGATCCGCGCCACCGCATCAAAGTCCCCCGTCGACTCGCTGCTCAACGCCCGGGCAATCACCTCACCATCCATGCCCAACGCCGCTCCGAGGAACTCGGCCAGATCCACACGCCACTCATCCGCGCTGGCAACAGCATTGGCCTGGGTCGGCACGAAGCTGTCCACCAGACCGACGAACGCCACGCGCTGGCCCTGCTGTTCGAACAAGTCACTGACCAGCAACGCCAACGCCCCGCCCAGCGACCAGCCCAGCACGTGGTACGGGCCCTGGGGTTGCCGGGCGCGGATCGCCTCGACGTAGTCGGCGGCCATCTGCGCGAGCGAGGTGTCGTGCCATTGGCGGTCGAGCAGCATCCGGCATTGCACGCCGTACACCGTGCGCTCGCCATCCAGGCGCCGGGCCAGCGGTTCGTAGTCGAACACCGTGCCGAAACCGGCGTGCAGGCAAAACAGCGCCGGCTGGTCGCCCACCGGTTGATTGAGCAACAACAGCGGTTGCGGACTCTGGCGCACGGGTTGCTCATCGACACCGGACAACCCGGCAATCGTTGGCTTGGCCATCATGTCGCGCAGTTTCAACTGGAAGCCCGGCTCGTTCAGGGCGCGGACTTTCGAGATCACCTTGAGGGTGCGCAACGAATCGCCACCCAACTCGAAGAAGTTGTCGGTGATGCCGACCTTCTCGATGCCCAGCACCTGCTGCCAGATGTCCGCCAACGCCCATTCCAGCGGCGTGCGCGGTGCCACGTAGTCGCGGCCGCTGAAGGCCGGATCCGGCAAGGCCTTGCGGTCGAGCTTGCCGTTGGGGGTCAGCGGGAAGCGCGGCAACACCACGACCTGCGTCGGTACCATGTAATCGGGCAGGCTTTCGCGCAATGCCGCCTGGCAACGCGGACCGAGGCCATCGTCTTGCGTCGCCACCACATAGCCCACCAGTTGAGGCCCCTGGCCGTTGTCACGTACCACCACCAACGCATCGTTGACCCCGGCCTGCTCGCGCAGGCGGGCTTCGATTTCGCCCAGTTCGACGCGGAAACCGCGCACCTTGACCTGATGGTCGATGCGCCCGACGTAGTCGAACACGCCATCCTCGCGACGGCGCACCAGGTCACCGGTGCGATACAGGCGCCCGCCTTCGGCGCTGAACGGATCGGCAACGAAGCGCTCGGCGCTCTGCCACGGGTGACGATGGTAGCCGCGCGCGACACCGCGCCCGCCGATGTACAGCTCACCGACCATGCCCACCGGCAGCGGGTTGAGGTCCATGTCCAGCACGTGCAGGCTGCGAGTGCCGACGCGTTGGCCAATCGGCGCGTACATCGCCTGGCAGTGGCCGTCGACGGCGATTTTCCACAGCAGCGGCGTCACCACGGTTTCCGTCGGGCCGTAGCCGTTGACCAGGTATTGCGGCTTGAGGGTGTGCTTGACCCGTTCGAACGTGGCGTCCGGCACCGCATCGCCACCGAAGCAGTAGATGCGCACCGGCGGCGGATCACCGCCCTGCAACTCGGCGTGTTCGGCCAGTTGCAGCAGGTACGCCGGCGGGAAGCAGGCGACGCTGATGCGCTGGCGGTGCAGCACGGCCAGGGTCTGTTCGGCGGTCCACAAGGTGTTATCGCGGATCACCAGGGTCGAGCCGCTGATCAACGCGGTAATCCAGCGTTCATGGGCACCGTCGAAGGCGAACGACATGAAATGCAGTTCGCGATTGCCAGGGTCCATCTCGTACAACTCAGAGATGGCTTGCACGTGCATGCTCAGCGGCCCGTGGGCCACGGCGACGCTTTTCGGTTTGCCGGTGGAGCCCGAGGTGTAGATCAGGTAGGCCAGTTGCTCGGCGTGCACCGCGCACGATGGGGCCGCCACATCGACGTCGAGATTCAATCGGTCGACCGCGACCATGGCCGTGCCGGGGTTGAGCTGCGCCGAATCGCGCAGTCGTTCCTGGGTCAGCAGCAGGCGCATGTCGCTGTCGGCCATCATGTAGCGCAGGCGTTCCTGCGGGTATTGCGGGTCCAGCGGCACATAGGCAGCGCCGCATTTCATCACCGCCAGCAACGACACCACCAGTTCCAGCGAGCGCTCCATGAACACGCCGATCACATCTTCGGCCTGCACGCCCTGTTCCAGCAGATGCACCGCCAGGGCATCGGAGCGCCGGTCCAGTTCGGCGTAGCTCAAGTGCTCGGCGTCACGCTCGGCATAACTCAGGACCAGCGCCGTGTGCTCCGGTTGCAGTCGCGCACGCTGACGGATCAGTTCGTGCACCGGCGTCTCGTCACCTTCAGCCACCACCGGCAGTTCGCCGTCCAGCGCCCGGCCTTCGTCCAGGGTCAGCAGGCCCAGCTCACCGACGGCGCGCCCGGCGTCGTCGCACAGGCGCTGCATCAGGCTTTCCATGTGGCTGCGCAGGATTTCCACGGTGGCCAGGTCGAACTGATCGCGCTGGTGCATGTACTCGATGCGCAGCCCTTCATCGAGGCTGACCATCAGGTCCATGGCGAAACTGGTCAGGCCGAAATCGGAAACGTCCTCGAAGCGCAGCGAGTCGCCGTTCCACTCGCGCAGGGTGCGGTCCACCGGCTGGTTTTCGAAGACGATGATGCTGTCGAACAACGACTGCCCGCCCTGCCCGGCCCAGCGCTGGATATCGCTCAGCGGGGTTTGCTGGAAGTCACGGATGTCGAGGTTGTAGGCCTGGATGTCCCGCAGCCAGTCACCGACGCTGACCTCAGTCGGCACACTATTGACCACCGGCAAAGTGTTGATGAACAGGCCGAGCATGTTCTCCGAGCCGTTGAGGGTTTCCGGACGCCCGGACACCGTGGCGCCGAACGTCACCGTGCGCTGGCCGGTGTAGCGCTGCAACAGCAACAGCCACGCGGCTTGCACCAGGGTGTTGAGGGTCACTTGCTGTTGCTGGGCAAAGGCCTGCAAACGTGCGGTCTGCCCGGCACTCAGGTGTGTGTAGATCGCGTGATAACCCGCTTGCGGCGCCTTGACCGGCAAGGCGCGAGCCAGGTGCGTGGCGCCTTCGAGGTTGCTGAGTTTGCCTTTCCAGAACGCCTCGCTGGCCTCGGCGACTTGCTGGCCGAGCCAGTCGATGTAGTCGCGATAGGCGGCCACCGGCTCGTGCTCCGCGCCGCTGTAGTGACGCAACACTTCACCGATCAGGCGCGACACGCTCCAGCCGTCCATGAGGATGTGGTGGTAGGTCCAGATCAGGCGATAACGATCGTCTTCCAGACGCACCAGCAACAGGCGCAACAAGGGTGCGCGATTCAGCGAGAAACCGCGTTCGCGCTCCTCCAGGGCCAGTTGGCGGACGCGTGCAGGCTGATCATCCAGCCCGCGCCAGTCCAGTTCGGTCAATAGCGTAGGCGCATCTCGCAACATCACTTGCAGCGGCTCCTTGTCGCCTTCCCAGAGGAATGCCGTGCGCAGAATCGCGTGACGCCGGGCGGCATCGGCCCAGGCTTCACGGAAACGCGGGCCATCAACGCCGCGCACGCCCACTTCGATCTGATTGACGTACAGCCCCGAATCACCGTCCTGCACCGAGTGGAACAGCATGCCCTGCTGCATCGGCGACAGCGGATAGACGTCCTCGACTTCGTCCGCCGTCAACGCCAGCGCCTGATACTGCGCGTCACTCAGCTCGATTTTCACTGCCGGTGCAACCAACGCCGGCACGGGTTCATCCGCCACGACCGGTTGGGCCACCGTGGCCAGTTCGGCCAGGGTCGGATGGCTGAACACGTGCTTGGGCGAAATGCTCAAGCCGGCCTTGCGTGCGCGGCTGACGGCCTGGATCGAGACGATGGAATCGCCGCCCAGTTCGAAGAAGTTGTCGTGCATGCCCACTTGCGGCACTTCGAACAACGCCTGCCACACCGCTTGCAATGTCGCCTCCACCGTATTGCGCGGCGCCACGTACTCGCGCACTTGCTGTTCCGGCTGCGGCAGCGCACGGCGGTCGAGCTTGCCGTTGGGCGTCACCGGCAACTGATCAAGCAGCAGCACATGGCTTGGCTGCATGTGCTCGGGCAGCGCGTTGCGCAGGTGTTGTTTGAGTAGGTCGAGGGCGGCATCACCTACGACGTAAGCCACCAAGTGTTTGGATTTGCCGACGTCGAGGGCGATCACCACCGCTTCGCGCACTGCTGGGTGCTCCAGCAGGCAGGCTTCGATTTCCCCGAGCTCGATGCGCAAGCCGCGGATCTTCACTTGATGGTCGATGCGCCCGACGTATTCGATCACGCCGTCTTCGCGGTAGCGCGCCAGGTCGCCGGTGCGGTACAGGCGCTCGCCCCGCTCACCGAACGGGCTGGCGACAAAACGCTCGGCCGTCAGCTCCGGACGATGGTGATAACCGCGAGCCAGGCCGATGCCGCCCAGGTACAGCTCACCGACGCAACCCTGCACCTGCGGTTGCAGGCTGTCGTCGAGGATATAGGTCACCAGGTTGGCAATCGGATAACCGATCGGCACGCTGACGGCGCCGTCGTCGATGCAGGTCCAGTGAGTCACGTCGATGGCCGCTTCGGTCGGGCCGTACAGGTTGTACAGGCCAACGTTCGGCAGCACGCGGAACAGGCTGTGCTGCAAGTCCGCCGACAAGGCTTCGCCGCTGCACATGATCTGCCGCAGGCTGGCGCAACGCTCGAAGCCTTCGCCCTGGACAAACGCCTGCAACATCGACGGCACGAAATGCAGGGTGCTGATCCGGTACTGCTCGATCAGGCTGACCAGTTGCGCCGGATCGCGATGGGCGCCCGGTGCGGCCACGGCCAGGCGTGCGCCGGTCATCAATGGCCAGAAAAACTCCCAGACCGACACGTCGAAACTGAATGGGGTTTTCTGCAACACGGTGTCGCGCCCATTCAGTGGGTACGCGCCCTGCATCCACGCCAGGCGGTTGTACAAGGCTTCATGGTGGTTGGCCGCGCCCTTGGGTTTGCCGGTGGAACCGGAGGTGTAGATCATGTAGGCCAGCGATTGCGGCCCGACCACGCAGGGCAGGTTTGCTTCGCTCAGGCCGTCCAGCAGTCCGCCCATGTCGTCGAGGCAGATCGCCGTGGTGGCGGGCGGAATCGGCAACTGCCCAAGCAGATGACGCTGGGTCAGCAGCAGGTGCACGCCGCTGTCGTCGAACATGTGTTCCAGACGTTCGCGCGGGTAGTCCGGGTCCAGCGGCACGTAGGCGCCGCCGGCCTTCATGATCGCCAGCAGGCCGATGACCAGTTCCAGCGAACGCTCGGCGGCAATGCCCACCAGCACTTCGGCGCCGACGCCCTGGCTGCGCAGGTGATGCGCCAGTTGGTTGGCCTGTTGGTTGAGCTGGCGATAGCTGAGGGTCTGGCCGGCAAACACCAGGGCCGGCGCCTCCGGGGTTTGCAGGACCTGGGCTTCGAAGCACTGGTAGACCGGGCGCACATCCGCCCAGGTCTGTGCGGTGCGGTTGAAGCCTTCGACCTGCCGAGCGGTTTGCGCGGCATCGAGCAGGTTCAAGCGGCCCAATGGCTGTTGCGGCGCGCTGACCATGGCATCGAGCAGCGCCAGCAGACGTGCGCTCAATCCGGCGATGGCCTCGGCGCTGAACAGCGCCGTGTCGTAGTTGAAGCGCAGGTCCAGGCATTCGCCCAGTTCGGCGGCGATGGCCAAGGGGAAGCTGGTCTGGTCGTGATGACTGATACCAGAGAACTTCAGCGCGCTGGTGTTGCCCTCCTCCAGCGCTTGCGCCACCGGGTAGTTCTCGAACACCAGCAAGGTGTCGAACAGCGCCTCGCCGGCGTTCCCGGCCCAGCGCTGCACGTCCGCCAGCGGTGTGTATTCGACGTCGCGCAACTTGAGGTTGAGCGCCTGGACTTCATCGATCCATTGGCTGACCGTACGCTCAGGGTGCGGCGTGGCGATCACCGGCAAGGTGTTGATGAACAGACCGATCTGCTGCTCGATGCCTTGCAGTTCGCTTGGACGACCTGACACCGTGGCGCCAAACGCCACCGTTTGCTGGCCGGTGTAGCGTTGCAACAGCAACAGCCACGCCGCTTGCAGCAGGGTGTTGGGCGTGACGCGGGCCTGACGGGCGAACCCGCTCAGGCGCTCGGTGGCTGCGCGGTCGAGGCTCAGGTGCAAGGTGCGATGACCGCCGCCCTGCCCTGCGACCGGCGCCGGCAAGGCGCCGGCCAAGCGGGTCGGCTCGGCGAACGAGTGCAATTGCTCCAGCCAGAACGCCTCGCAGGCGGCACGATCGCGCGTGCCCAGCCAGCTCATGTAGTCGCGATAGCGGCCAACACCGGGCGCCGGCATGACGCCCGAGTAGCGTTGCAGCACTTCGCCGAACAACTGCGAGGTGCTCCAGCCGTCCAGCAGGATGTGGTGGTTGGTGAAGATCAGGTGATGAATATCGCTGGCCGTCCGTACCAGGGTCAGGCGCAGCAATGGCGCCGCCGTCAGGTCGAAACCGCGCAGGCGATCTTCATCCGCCAATTGATCCAGTGCCCGGGGCAGGCCCGACTGATCGCGCCAGTCGAGCACGGTCAGCGGCAGCGTGGCGTCGGCCACGATCACTTGCAGCGGACGCGAACCGTTGCTTTCGCTGAAGAACGCCGCGCGCAGCACTTCATGGCGCGCCAGCGTCTGCTGCCAGGCATTGCCGAACGCCTCGACGTCCAGACCCTGCACATCCACGCGCATCTGCGGGACATAGGCACCGGCATCCGGGGCGAACAGGCTGTGGAACAACATGCCCTGTTGCATCGGCGACAGCGGCAGGATGTCCTGGATCTGGCTGGCCGCGAGCGGCAAGGCATCCAGTTGCGCCTGATCGACGTGCACCAGCGGCACGTCGCTCGGGGTCAGGCCGCTGGCACCGCCCAGGCAATGTTCGATCAGCCGTTGCAGTTCCAGGGCGTAGGCATCGGCCAGGCGCTGCACGGTTTGCGCTTTGAACACTTCGCCGCTGAAGGTCCAGCTCAGGCGCAATTGCCCGGCGTAGACCTGGCCGTTGATGCTCAAGCCACGGTCCAGTTCGGCAGACGCGCCCTGCTCGGCGCCACCGCCTTCCTTCGCCGGGCGCCATGGCGCTTGCTCGTCGAAGCTGGCATCGAACTGACCCATGTAGTTGAAGGTGACCTGCGGCGACGGCAGCCCCTCAAGGCCGGTCTCGGCCAGATAGCGCAGTATGCCGAAACCGATGCCTTTGTCAGGTACGGCGCGCAGTTGTTCCTTGACCGCCTTGATGCTCGCGGCCAGATCGCCCGTCGCGGTGAGTTTCACCGGGAAGATCGAGGTGAACCAGCCCAGGGTGCGGGTCAGGTCGATGTCATCGAACAGGTCTTCGCGGCCGTGGCCTTCCAGTTTGACCAGCGTTGAAGGCTGACCGGTCCATTGGCCCAGCACTCGCGCCAGCGCCGTCAGTAACAGGTCGTTGACCTGGGTGCGGTACGCCGCCGGGGCGTCTTGCAGCAGTTGGCGGGTGAAGGTGCTGTCGAGCACGGTTTCCACGTTCACGGCATGCTGGCTGGCCAGGCTGCCTTGCGGGTTATCGGCAGGCAGCTGCACCGCCACGTCGTGGAATTGCGCTTGCCAGTAAGTGGCTTGCTGCGCCAGCTCCGGGCTTTGCGCATGTTTTTGCAAACGTGCGGCCCAGGCTTGATAGGCGCTGGTCTTGGCTGGCAAACGCAGCGGTTCGGCCTGACGTGCCTGAGCGTAAGCGGTTTGCAGGTCTTCGAGCAGCAGACGCCAGGACACGCCGTCCACCACCAGGTGATGCACCACCAGCAGCAAGCGCTGGCCCGCGGCACCCATGTCCACCAGCAAGGCACGCAACAGCGGGCCGTCCTGCAAGTTCAGGCTGGCCTGTGCCGTGTTGCACAGTTCAAGCAGTTCATCGGCATTGGCGGCCTGACGCTGCCACAGCACCTCGGCACTGTTCCACTGCTCGGCTTGTGCCTGTTGCCAAACACCGTCGACATTACGCAAACGCAGGCGCAATGCATCGTGATGCTCCACCAACGCGGCCAGGGCCTGTTGCAGGCTGGCGCTCTCCAATGGCTCGCGCAGTTCCAGCAACAGCGACTGGTTCCAGTGATGACGGGCTTCGATCTGCTGTTCGAAGAACCAGTGCTGGATCGGTGTCAGCAGCACCTCGCCGCGTACCGGCCCCTGGTCGATGACCAGCCCGGCGCTGCGCACCGCGACCTTCGCCAGGCTCTGCACGGTCTGGTGCTGGAACAGGTCACGCGGGGTGATGCGGATTCCGGCCTGACGCGCACGGCTGACCACCTGGATCGAGATGATCGAGTCGCCGCCCAGCTCGAAGAAGTTGTCGTCGATGCCCACGCGCTCGAGCTTGAGCACGTCTTGCCAGATCGCCGCCAACTCGCTCTGCAAGTCATCCATCGGCGCCGTGTAAGCCTGCTGCGCCAGTGCCGCGTCGGGCTTGGGCAGCGCGTTGCGATCAAGCTTGCCGTTGCTGGTCAGCGGCCAGTGCTCGAGCTTGATCAAGTGCGCTGGCACCATGTAGTCCGGTAAACCGGCCTGCAAGTGTTCGCGCAGGGACTGGCGCACATCCTTGTCGTCGCCGCTAGCCGTGAACCATGCGACCAGTTGCTGGCTGCCGTTGACCGACGGGGCCAGCACCAGTGCCTGCTCAATGGCCGGATGGCTTTGCAGGCGATCCTGGATTTCTCCCAGCTCGATGCGGAAGCCACGGATCTTCACTTGATGGTCGATGCGCCCGGCGTACTCGATGCTGCCATCGGCGCAGTAACGCGCCAGATCGCCGGTGCGATAAAGGCGTGCACCCGGCTCGGCGGCGAACAGGTCCGGTACAAAGCGCGTGGCGGTCAGGTCGGCGCGCTGGTGATAACCACGGGCCAGGCCGGCACCGCCGACGTACAGCTCACCGACGCAGCCCTTGGCCACCGGGTTCAGGCACGGGTCGAGCACGTACCAGCGCAGGTCGGCGATCGGTTCGCCCAGCGGCGAGCTGTTGGCGCCATCGAGATCGGCGCGGGACAGCGGACGGTAAGTCACGTGCACCGTGGTTTCGGTGATGCCGTACATGTTGATCAACAGCGGTTGCTCGTCGTCGAAGGCGTCGTACCACGGCCGCAGGCTGGCCACGTCCAGCGCCTCGCCACCGAACACCACGTAACGCAGGGCCATGCCTGGCGCGTTGGCGCAGGCAAACGGCATCAATTGGCGGAAGGCCGAGGGGGTCTGGTTCAGCACGGTGACGCGCTCGTCTTTCAGCAAGCGGGCGAAGTCTTCCGGGGAGCGGCTGACCGCGTGGGGCACCACCACCAGCTTGCCGCCGTAGAACAGCGCGCCAAAGATTTCCCACACGGAAAAGTCAAAGGCATAGGAGTGGAACAGGCTCCACGCATCCTCCGCATTGAAACCGAACCAGTGTTCGGTGGCGCTGAACAGCCGGGTCAGGTTGCTGTGGGGCAGCAGCGTGCCTTTGGGTTTGCCGGTGGAACCGGAGGTGTAGATGACGTAGGCCAGGTTCTCTTCAGCAGTCAGGTTCGGCAGGTTATCGGCGCAGGCCTCATCGAGCCAGTCGCTGGCGTGATCGAGGCAGATCACTTCAATGCCTTCGTGCAACGGCAGACGTGGCATCAGCGCCGAATCGGTCAGCAGCAGGCGCGTGCCGCTGTCGGCGAGCATGTAGGCCAGGCGATCCTGCGGGTAATCCGGGTCCAGCGGCACGTAGGCGCCACCGGCCTTGAGGATCGCCAGCAGGCTGACGATCATTTCCAGTGAACGCTCCAGGGCGATGCCCACCAACACATCCGGGCCGACGCCGCGCTCGCGCAGGCGATGAGCGATGCGGTTGGCGCGACGGTTCAGCTCTGCGTAAGTGAGGGTGATGCCGTCGCAGGTCACGGCAATGTTGTGCGGGTGCGCGGCGGCCTGGGCTTCGATCAGTTGATGGGCGCACAAAGCGTTCGCCTGATCGACGTTCAATACGGCGCTGCGGTTCCAGTCGAGCAATGTGGCCTGCTGTTCGGAGGCGTCGAGCATGCACAGATCCGCCAGGGCAACCGTGCTGTCGGCGCAGATCGCCTGCAACAGGTTCAGCCAGTGCCGGCCGAGGCGCTCGATGGTCGAGGCGTCGAACAGTTCGGTGGCATACACGAACGAGACGTGGATGCCCTCGTCGCTTTCGACGGTGTCGAGCATCAGGTCGAACTTGGTGGTTTTCTCGTCCCAGATCAGCGGTTCGACGCTCAGGCCCGGCAAATCCCAGCGTTGCGGGTCGCCGCTGTCGCGCTGGTGGTTGAACATCACCTGGAACAGCGGCGTGTGGCTCAGGCTGCGTTCGACGCCCAGGCCATCGACCAGTTGCTCGAACGGCAGGTCCTGATGGGCCTGCGCGCCGAGTGCCGCGGCCTTGATCTCGGCCAGCAATTGCACGAACGGCTGGTCGGCCCGGGGCTGGCTGCGCAGCACCTGGGTGTTGACGAAAAAGCCCAACAGGTTTTCCACGTCCTGGCGGGTGCGGTTGGCAATCGGCACGCCGACGCGAATGTCCTGCTCGCCGCTGTAGCGGTGCAACAGCGTCTGCAAGGCGGCCATCAGCAGCATGAACAGGGTGCAGCCTTCGCGGCGGGCCAGCTCGCGCAGGCGAGTGGTCAACTCGGCGCAAATTTGCAGTTCGAGGCTGGCGCCCTGCTGGCTCGGGATCGCCGGGCGACGGCGGTCGCTCGGCAGGGTCAGTGGCGGGTGCTCGTTGCCCAGCTGCCCGCGCCAGTAATCGAGCTGGCGCTCGGCCTCGCCGGCCTCCAGCCACAGGCGCTGCCAGCGGGCGAAATCGGCATATTGAATGCCCAACGGCGGCAGCTGCGTGGCCTGCCCGGCACTGAGCTGTGCATAAAGCTGCGTAAACTCTTGCAGTAGGATCGGCAACGAACCGCCATCGGTGACGATGTGATGAAAGGTCAGCACCAGCACATGTTGCCGGGCATCGAGGCGGATCAGGTGGCAACGCATCAATGGGCCGTGCTGCAGGTCGAACGGCTGCTCGGCGTTGAGGGCGATCTGGCGTTGCAGCTCGATGTCGTCGGCGGCAGTGGCCTCGACCAGCGGGGTGTCCATCTGCGGGTGAATCTTTTGCAGCACTTGCTGTTCGTCGAAGACGAACGTGGTGCGCAACACCTCATGCCGCTGCACCAGTGCGCTAAGGGTTTGCGCCAGTGCGTCGCGGTTCAGCTCGCCGGTCAGGCGGAAGGCACCGGTCAGGTTGTAGGCGGTGGCCTGGGGCTGCATCTGCCAGAGGAACCACAAGCGCTGCTGCGCGTAAGACGCTGGCAACGTATCGACGCTGCGGTCCCGTGGCGGGATCGGCAGCAGTTCCAGGGTCAGCCCCTGAGCGTGCATCTTTTCTTGCAACGCACGCCGGGCGTCCGCGCTCAAGCCGCAGAAACGCTGGGCCAGGGTCATCATTCTGTCCGGTGCAGCACTCATCGCGCGTGTTCCTCATCCACTTCGTCGAACAACGCTTCGAGGGCGTCTACATCGTTTTCCTGGTGCTCGCTTTGCTGGCGGAACTGCTCGATTTCCGCCGCCAGGCGTTCCAGGGTATCGCCGTCGAAAAACAGCTTGAGCGGGATCGCCAGGTTCAGTTCTTCCTGGATCCGCGCACGAATGCGCGTGGCCAGCAGCGAGTGTCCGCCGAGTTCGAAGAAGTTGTCGTGCGCGCCGACGCGCTCCACCTGCAGCGCTTCGGCCCAGATCGCCGCCAGGGTTTTTTCCAGGTCGTTGCGCGGGGCAACGAAGGCGCTGCGACGCACGTCGAGATCAAGCAGCGCCTGGCGATTGAGTTTGCCGTTGGGCATCAGCGGGAACCGCTCCAGCACCTGCAAGCGCGCCGGCTGCATGTGCCCGGGCAGCGTCTGCTCCAGATGGCGGCGCAACTCGTTGAGGCGGATGTCGGCGGTGTCGGCCGGGGACACCACGAAACCCAGCAGTTGCGGGCCGTTAGGGGTTTGCTGGGCAATCACGGCGGCGTCCTCGATGCCCGGCGCGCTGCGCATGGCCGCTTCGATCTCGCCCAACTCGATACGGAAACCACGGATTTTCACCTGGTGATCGACCCGGCCCAGATACTCCAGCACGCCATCGGCGCGATAGCGCGCCAGGTCGCCGGTGCGGTACAGGCGCTGGCCCGTGCTGGCGCTGAATGGGTCCGCAACAAAGCGCTCGGCCGTCAGCGTGGCGCGCTGCAAATAGCCCCGGGCAATGCCGGCGCCGCCGACGTACAGCTCACCTTCGACGCCCACGGCCACCGGTTGCAGGTCCGGGCCGAGTACGTGGATGCGCATGCCGGCAATCGGCTGGCCGATCGGGATGCTGTCATCGTCCTGGTCAAGCGGCAGTTCCCAGGCCGAGCACCACACGGTGCCTTCGGTCGGGCCGTATTCGTTGACCAGCGTCACCCCCGGCAGCGCTTCGCGATGTCGCTGCACCAGCGCATCGCTGCAGGCTTCGCCGGCCACGATGACGCAGGCCAGGGCCTGTTGGTCGAGGTGTTCGAGAATCTGCGCGTGGTAGGACGGCAAAGTCAGGTAGTGGGAAATCTCTTCGCGCTGGATCAATTCGGCCAGTCGGGCCGGATCCTTGTAGCTGTCTTCGTCCGGCAGGCACAGGGTCGCGCCCTGCCCCAGCGCCCAGAAAACCCCGGCCACCGAACTGTCGAAAGAGAACGACGAGAGCATCAGGAATGCGCGCAGCGGCTGGCGATAGAAAGCATTGCGCGCCAGGGTCGAGGCCACGGCGTTGGCATGGCTGATCATCACGCCCTTGGGTTGGCCGGTGGAGCCGGAGGTGTAGATGACGTAGGCCAGGTTGGCGCTGTCGCCCTGAGATGCAGGTTCGGTTTGCGCGGCGGACCAGACTTCGGCCCCCGCCATCAAGGAAACCACACGTTCACTGTGCAACGCTTCGGGCAGCGGCTGGCAGGCCAGCACCTGACGCGCGCCGGTGTCGGCGAGCATGAACGCCAGACGCTCGATCGGGTAGTTCGGGTCCAGCGGCAAGTACGCCGCGCCGGCCTTGAGCGTGCCCAACAAGGCGATGACCATTTCCAGCGAGCGTTGGCCGTAGACCGCAACAATTGCATCCGGCGCCACGCCTTGGGCGCGCAAGGTATTGGCCACCTGGTTGGAGCGCGCATCCAGTTCGGCATAACTCAGGCGCTGGCCGTTGACGCTCAGGGCGATGTGTTGCGGATGCAGGCGCGCCTGTTCGCTGAACAACTCCTGCAGGAACCGGCACGGCAATGCCTGCTCGGTGGCGTTCGGGTTGAATTCTTCGATCAGGCGGGTTCGTTGTGCGGCACTGACCAGATCAGCCTGAGCCAGGGTCAGTTCGGGCGACGCCAGTAGCTGGCGGCTGAATTCGGCGAACTGCTCCAGCCACTCGGCCAGCATCGATTCGGGCAGTGCACCGTCAAGGCACGACAACTGCAATTGATCACCCTGCACACGCAGGCGCAGGACTTCGGGGTTGGCGTCGTCCACCTCGATACCGGCCTCGATACCGGCCTGATAGACGAAGCCGTAGCGCAACGGCGCGGTGCCTTCGGCGCTCAACTCGAACTCGTTGAGGCAGTCGAGCCAGGACAGCGACTGTTCGACGCTGACCGCAAAACTTGCCAAAGCTTGCGCCAGTGTCTGCTGGCTACGGTGCTCGAACGCCACCGGCAAGCGCCGGGCGAAACGTCCGAGGGTGGCGGCGGTTTGCTCATTGCGCCCGTCCACCTGCCACCCCATCAGCAGCTTTTCCTGCTGGCCAATGCGCGCGACGAACGCGGTCCACAGCAATAACGCCAATTGCCCTGTCTCAACGCCAGTTGCAACAGCGGTCCGTTGCACTTCGGTGAACCAGGTGGTGTCGGTGAGCGTAGCCTGACGGCGAGCCAGGGACACGTCGGCAGCTTTTTCGAACGGCAAGCGATGAGCCACGGCGAACTGCTGTTGCTGGTTGCGCCAGAACGCCGCGCCCTGGTGGCCGATGTCTTCTTCGCGCAGTTCTTCCTGCCACGCGGTGTAGTCCAGGTATTGCAGCGCGTCCTCGTGTTCGACCAGGGTTTCGCCGCGCAGCAGGCTGGCGAGCTCGCTCGACAGCAGCCGCAGCGAGGCTTCATCGAAGCTGCTGGCCGGGGTCAGCAGTGTGATGAAATGCTGCCCTGCTTCGCCTTCGACCTGCGCCACCACCAGCGCCTTGCTCGAATCTTCAACCATGACTTCACGGCTGCGGCTCAAGGCCTCGGCCAGCGAAGGCTGGTTGCCCAGCAACGTGACCGGCAATGCATCGCACAGGCTTTGCACCGGCCACTTCATGCCCGGCAAGCGACGGTAAATCGTGCGCAGGGTTTCATGACGCTGGCCCAGTGTCTCCAGCGCCGTGCGCAACACCTGGGCCTCCACCGGCCTGGCGACCGGCAATGTCAGCGCGGCGAACAGCGGCCGGGCGCCCAGTTCCTGGACCCGCAAATAAAAGGCCTGCTGGGCCGAAGTCTGGAATACGTCTACCGAAGGTTCGAGGGCGGTGGTGTTCATGTCGGGTGTCCTTATTCCTGATCCAGGTCGGCGCTTTTCTGTGCGATGGCCATGGCCGTGAGGATTTTTCTGTAGCCGGTGAATTCGTTGCGCGCATGCACGCTGAGGATGTTGTCGAGCAGGACCACGTCGCCTTTCTCCCAGGCGAACTCCACCATCACCTCGCGGTAGATGCCTTGCAGGTGGCGGATGACATCGTCGGGAATCGGCGAGCCGTCGCCGAAGAAGGTGTTCTGCGGCAAATCCTGCGGACCGAACTCACGCAGCAGGTTGTCGCGGATGCTGTCCGGCAGGGTCAGCGCATTGAAGAAGGTGCCATGGTTGAACCAGATGCGCTCGCCGCTCAGCGGATGGCGCACGATGGCCGGGCCGTTCTGCCGGGTGCGCAGGCGGTTACCGGATTTCCACTCGGCCTGGATGCCGATTTTCGCGCAGTAGGCTTCGACCTCGGCGCGATCCTCGCTCTGGAACACGGTCTGCCATGGCAGGCCCATGCCGTCGCCGTAGTTACGCACGTACATGATGCGTTTGCGGGCAAACGCTTCGCGCACCGCCGGGTCGATCCGCGCGAGGATCTGCCGGGTGTCGCCGAACGGTGTTTCACCGCCAGTGGTCGACGGGGTGTCGCAGTAGAAGTACAGGTGACGCGGGAACACCGGCGAATACGAGTGTTCGTTGTGCGGGAAGATCTTCTCCGGCGCCGGGTAATCGGTGGAGCTGTAGATCTTGAACTGGCCAGTGATCTGGGTCCGTGGCGAGGCGCGGAACAGATACTCCAGCGCACCGCCGGAAATCGCATCGACACAGCGGTTGAACTCGCCGATGTCGGCTACCTGGAAGTCACGGAACAGAATCACCGCGTGCTCCAGCAGCTTGCTTTCGATCAACGCGCGGTTCTGGCTCGCCCATTCCACCAGGCTCACGCCGGACACGGCCGGACGGCACACCAGCGGCATGCTCTGGCCTTCGAACATCGGCGCAAAACTCACCAGCCGCGTCGGATCGGTGGACAGGCTTTTGCGGGCACCACGACCCATCTTGGGAATGGACTTGGTCGTTGAAACGGTCATAAACCCCTCCAGAAAATGATCACGGCGGCGCTAAAGCGCGCCGCCGCCTGAATCAGTCCGCTGCGATTTGCGCTGTCGGCGCAGCCCGGTTCGCCGAGCGGCGCTTGATCGCCATGGCACCGCCGAGCAAGGCCTTGCGTTGCTCGCTCAAGCGCGCGTCGGCACGGCGCTGGACATCGCTGGCCAGGTTGAGCAAATCGCCGACTTGCAATCCATCAGCGCTAATCAACGCTGCGAGCACCGCCTGAATCTGTTCGGACAAACACTCAAGCGTGCTCGGCAGGTACTGGCCGGCCGGTGTCTCGAAGCTCAGGTGGATGTGCTGTGCGTCGTTGTAGAACGCAGCGACCATGCCGATCTCGGCGGCCTGGCGCCCGGACGGGAAGTCCTCGACTTGCAGGCCCTCCATCGACGGCAGGCGACCGACGCCTTCCTGGTAAATCAGCTTGATATCGAACAACGGCGAACGTCCGGCGCGGCGCGGCAGGCGCAAGGCCTCCACCAGGCGCTCGAACGGCAGGTCCTGATGGTCCGAAGCCTCCAGCACCGCCCGGCGACAAGCGTCCAGCAACCGCGCCGCCGACTGTTCGGCATCGACTTCCACTTGCAGTACTAGTTGGTTAACGAAGAAGCCGACCATTTCTTCAAGCCCGGCTTGATTTCGGTTGGCGATATCGGTGCCGATGCGCACACGACTGACCTCGGTACGCTGGCGCAGGACCAGGGTGAAACCACTCAGCAGCAGCATGAACAGCGACAGATCGCGTTGCCGGGCAAAGTCGCGCAACTGCTGGCTCAGTTCGGCACTGAAGGTGAAATGCGCACCGGCACCGGCTTGCGCGGTGCGCTGGTCACCATCGGCGGGCAACTCCAGCACGGCTTGTGGCTCAGCGAGGCGCTGCTGCCAGTAATCGAGCTGGCGTTGCAGTTCACCGCCCTGCTCCAGCCACTGGCGCTGCCATTTGGCGAAGTCGGCGTACTGCACGCTGTGCGCCGGCAGTTGCGGGATTTCGCCACGGTTGAGGGTTGGATAGAGCGTGACGAATTCATTGATCAGGACGCGGAACGAACCGTCATCGGCGACGATGTGATGCACCGTCAGCAACAGCACGTGCTCATCCTCCGCGACCCGCAGCGCCCGCACCCGCAGCAACGGACCGTGGCGCAGGTCGAATGGCCCGGCGACTTCCTCGCGGGCCAGCTGTTGTGCTTCGAGATCCGGCGCCGGCAGATGCCGCAGGTCGCTGTCGACAAAACTCAACGGCAGTTGCGGATGCACCCGTTGCCAGGTCTGGCCGTCTTCTTCGTAGAAGGTGGTGCGCAATACCGCGTGACGCTGCACCAGGGTTTCGAAGGTCTGGCGCAGGGCATCGAGGTTCAACTCGCCCCGCAGGCGCAAGGCACCCGGCATGTTGTACATCGAACTGTCCGGCTCCAGGTTCCACAGGAACCACAAGCGCTGCTGGGCAAAGGACAACGGCTGGCGTTCGCCAGAGGTGTCGGCCACCAGCGCCGGGCGTTCACAGCTGTGTTGCAGCGCCTGCACCCGGGCGGCGAAATCCTCGAGGCGCGGATGTTCGAACAGGCTGCGCAGGCTCACCGACAGACCCAGGCGCTGGCGGATCTGCGAGACGATTTGCGTCGCCAGCAACGAGTGCCCGCCCAGTTCGAAGAAGCTGTTTTCGCGGTCGACGCGGTTGACCTGCAACACCTGCTGCCAGATCTGCGCCAGTTCGATTTCCAGTACACCTTGCGGCGCGCTGCCGGCTTCGGCTTCCCATACTTGCGGTGGCGGCAACGCGGCGCGGTCGAGCTTGCCGTTGCGGTTGAGCGGCAACGCGGCAAGCAACACCAGTTGCGCCGGGAGCATGTAGTCCGGCAGGCGCTCGCCCAGGGCGCGGCGCACGGTGTCGGTGAGTTGCCGCGCATCCGCCGCCAGCAGCTCATCACTGGCCGGCACCACATAGCCGATCAACTGCTTGCCGCCGACGCCTTCGTGCACCAGCACCGCGGCTTCGCTGATCATCGGCAGGCCTTGCAGGTGCGCTTCCAGCTCACCCAGCTCGACCCGGAAGCCGCGAATTTTCACCTGGTGATCGATACGCCCCAGGTACTCCAGCGCACCGTCTTCGCGATAGCGCGCCAGGTCGCCGCTGCGGTACAGCCGCGCGCCAGGTGTGGCGGAAAACGCATCGGCAATGAAGCGCTCGGCACTCAAGCCTGGACGCTGGTGGTAGCGCTGGGCCGGGCCGGCGTCGCCGCCGATACACAATTCGCCGACGCAACCGCTCGGCAGCAGGTGCCCTTCGCTGTCCAGCACATACAACGCACGCCCAGGCAGCGCTTTGCCGATGGGCACGCCAATGTGATTGCGGGTATCGGCCAGCGTGCATTCGTGGGTGCTGGAAACGACCGTGGCTTCGGTCGGGCCATAGGTATTGAGCAGGCGCACATCGCCCAGACCGGCGGCGTGCCACAGCTTCAGGCCTTCCAGCGACATGGCCTCGCCGCCGACGTGGACCTGACGCAGACGGCCCTTGTCACGCTGCGATTGCGCGGCCCACTCCTGGGACAACAGGAACCAGTAGGCGGCCGGCAAATCCGCCAGGGTCACGCCCTGTTCGATGATCTGGCGATAGAGGGTGTCGGTGTCCCACAACTCATCGCCGCGCATCACCAGCGCCGCGCCCACGCACAGTGGCGGGTAGCACTGCTCGACAAAGCCGTCGAAGCTGAAGGTGGCAAACTGCAGGACGCGGTCTTCAGGGACCAGTTGCGAATAGTCCGACGCAATCACGCAGAACTCGCGCAGTGCGGCGTGGGCCAGGCATACGCCTTTCGGGCGTCCGGTGGAGCCGGAGGTGTAGATCAGGTAGGCAAGGTCTTCGGCGCTGGCGAGGTTTTCCGGGTTTTCCGTGGAGTAACCGTCGGCGTTCGCCTCCAGTGTCAGACGTGGCAAACCTTGTGGCAGCGCGACATCGGTCAGCAGCCCCGGTTGCGCCAGCAACAAATCCATGCCGCTGTCTTCGATCATGTAGGCCAGGCGCTCGGCCGGGTAATCCGGATCGAGTGGCACATAACCGGCGCCGGACTTGAGAATGGCCATCAGGCTGACGATCATCTGTGCATTGCGCCGCACCGCCAGGCCGACCCGTTGCCCCGGCGCCACACCCTGGGCGCGCAGGCGATGGGCGAGTTGGTTGGCCTGCGCATTGAGTTGGGCGTAGGTCAGGCGCTCCTCACCGACGATCACGGCCAGCGCATCGGGTGTGCGAGCTGCTTGTTGCTCGAAACGCTGATGGGCCAGCAACGGGCTGTCGATTGGCGGCGCAGGCGGACGCGAACCTGCCAACACCTTGGCTTGCGCGATAGGGTCGAGCAGGCTGATCGCACCCAGTGACTGTTGCGGTTGCGCGACGAATTGCTCCAGTACGTGCAACAGGCTGGCGCCCAACTGGCTGATCTGCGCGACACTGAACCGGGTTCGGTCGAAACTGAAATCCAGACGCAGGCTCACGCCGACTTCAATGCCGAGAGTCAGCGGGTAGCTGGTGATTTCGTGATTGTGCAACGCGCCGAAGGTCAGGCCCGCCGGCGCCCCTTGCTTGAGGGCTTCGGCCACCGGGAAGTTCTCGAACACCAGCAGGCTGTCGAACAGCGCCCCCTGTTGCCCGGCCCAGCCTTGAATGTCGTACAGCGGCACGTGCTCGAATTCGCGCAGACTCAGGTTCAGGGCTTGCAGGTCGTTGAGCCATTGGGTCACCGAATGCCCTGCCTGCGGCGCGGCAATGATCGGCAAGGTGTTGATGAACAGCCCCAACTGCTGCTCGATGCCCGGCAATGGCGCCGAACGTCCGGCAATCGTTGCGCCGAACGCCACACAGGACTGGCCGGTATAGCGCTGCAACAACAGGCCCCAGGCGCCTTGCAGCAGCGTGTTGAGGGTGACTTTCTGCTGGCGGGCGAAATCGCTCAGGCGCTGTAGCGATGCGCTCTCAAGGGTCAATTGATGTTCGCCCATGCCGCGCCCTTCGGCGGGCGTCGGCAAGGCTTGCGCCAGCAGCGTTGGCGTTTCCAGCGGCGCCAGCGCTTGTTTCCAGAACTGCTCGGCGGCCAGCAGCGGCTGCTGTTGAATCCAGCCGAGGTAGTCGCGGTATTGCCCCAACGGTTTGTTCAGCGACTGGCCTGCATAGTGCTGGATCACTTCGCCGAGTAATTGCGCGTTGCTCCAGCCGTCCATGAGGATGTGATGGCTGGTATGGATCAGGTGCCAGTCTTGCGCGCCCCGGCGCACCAGCAACAGGCGGAACAACGGCGCGGTGCCGAGTTCGAAGCCGCGACTGCGCTCTTCAGCCGCCAAAGCATCGAGGTCGATGTCAGCCGCCTCGACCACTTGCAGTTGCAGGTCGACCTGGCGATGAATCACCTGGTGCGCGCACTCAAGCCCCAGCCAGTGGAAGCTGCTGCGCAGGATGTCGTGACGGTTGATCGCCGCCTGCCAGGCCCGACCGAACGCCGCCAGCTCCAGCCCCTGGATGTCCAGGTGCAACTGATTGATGTAGGCCTCGGCCTGGGGCTCGTACAGGGTGTGGAACAGCATGCCCTGCTGCATCGGTGTCAGCGGGTAAATGTCCTCGATGGCCGGCGCCGCAACGGGCAAGGCATCGAGTTGTGCCTGGGTGATGCGCGCCAGCGGGAAGTCCGACGGCGTGACCTGGCCTGTCGCTGTCGTGCAGCAATGTTCGATCAGCGTCTTGAGTTCTTCGGTGTAGGCATCGGCCAGTCGTTGCACGGTGGACTCGGCAAACATCTCGCGGCTGAAGCCCCATTGCAGCGAGAGTTGCCCGCCATAGACCTGGCCTTCCACGGTCAGCCAGTTGGCCAGCGGCGCATCGTCGCCCTGGGCCTGGCCGCCGCTTTCCGTGGCCGGTTTGAGCAGCGCTGCGTCATCGAACTGACGGTCGAACTGCCCCAGGTAGTTGAAGGTGATGCGGGGCGCCGGCAAGCCTTGCAGGACCTCGCGTTGCGCCGGTTCGCCGAGGTAGCGCAACAGTCCATAGCCCAGGCCTTTGCCGGGAACGGCGCGCAGTTGTTCCTTGATCGACTTGATCGAATTCGCTGCCCCGGCCTCGGGTTGCAGGCGCACTGGAAACAGGCTGGTGAACCAGCCGACGGTGCGGCTCAGGTCGAGGTCATCGCCCAGGTCTTCGCGGCCGTGGCCTTCGAGCTGGATCAGCGTCGAGCCCTGCCCGATCCAGCGGCAGATGACCCGCGCCAACGCCGTGAGCAACAGATCGTTGACCTGGGTGCGATAGGCCGCTGGTGCCTGTTGCAGCAATTGGCGGGTCAGCCCGGCGTCCAGTTTCGTTTCGACCTTGTGCTCGTGGCGCTGCTGCAAGCTGCCCTGCGGGTTGTCGCATGGCAGGTCCCGGGCATCCGCCAGTTGCGCCTGCCAGTACGGCATTTGCGCAAGGATGGTACCGGCATGCTGTTGCAAGTGCGCCGCCCAGGCTTGATAAGCGCTGGTTTTCTCGGGCAAGGCCACTTGCCGGTAAGCTTGTTGCAGGTCTTCGAGCAACACCCGCCACGACACCCCGTCCACCGCCAGGTGATGGACCACCAGCAGCAGGCGCTGGCTGCCATCGTCGAGGCTGGCCAGCAAGGCGCGCAGCAGCGGACCGGTTGCCAGATCGAGGCTGCGTTGCGCTTCATCACAGAGAGCGGTCAAGGCTTCGGTCGAAGACGCATTGCGCAACCACAACTCAGCGGACTCGACTGGCGCTGCATGGCGCTGCTGCCAGTCTTCAGCGCCCTCGACAAATCGCAGGCGCAAGGCGTCGTGGTGGTTGATGACGGCGACCAGCGCCCGCTCCAACGCTTGTGGATCCAGTGCTTCCCGAGGCGTCAGCAACAACGACTGATTCCAGTGCTGACGCCGGGTGATGGCCTGTTCGAAGAAGTAATGCTGCGCCGGGGTGAGGATCACCTCGCCGCTGACCGGGCCTTGATCGATGCGGCTGCAGCTGTCGAATGCCGCGACCAGCGCCAGGCTGCGCACGGTCTGGTACTGGAACAAGTCCCGCGGACTGAGACGGATACCGGCCTGACGGGCACGGCTGACCACTTGGATGGAAATGATCGAGTCGCCACCGAGTTCGAAGAAGTTGTCTTCAAGCCCTACACGTTCAACGCCCAGCACCGCTTGCCAGATCTGCGCCAGCGCAGCCTGCATTGCATCCTGCGGTGCGACGAATGCCTGTTGCGGCGCGGCGTCGGGTTGCGGCAAGGCCTTGCGGTCGAGCTTGCCGTTGGCGGTCACCGGCAAGGCGTCCAGCGGCATCAGGTAGGTGGGCACCATGTATTCCGGCAGGCTGCCGAGCAACCAGGCCTTGAGGGTTTGCGGCCACAGCCCATCGGCATCGGCGTTTTCCAGCACCAGATACGCCACCAGATGCTTGCCGCCCTGCACCAGCACCACGGCTTCACGCACCAGCGCGTGCTGCATCAGGCGCGTTTCGATTTCCCCCAGCTCGATGCGCAGGCCGCGCAATTTGACTTGATGATCGAGGCGCCCGAGGTATTCGATCACGCCGTCCGCACGTTGGCGTACGCGGTCGCCGGTGCGGTACAAGCGCGCGCCGTCGTGGAACAGGCACGGCACGAAACGCTCGGCGGTGAGCGCCGGGCGCCGGTGATAACTGCGCGCCAGCCCGGCACCGCCAAGGTACAACTCCCCCGCCACGCCGGCCGGAACCGGCAGCAGTTGCGCATCCAGCACATGGGTGCGCAGGTTGGCGATGGGCCGGCCGATGGGCACGCTGTCGGCGCCTTCATCGATGCAGGTCCAGTGGGTCACGTCGATGGCCGCCTCGGTCGGGCCGTACAGGTTGTACAACCCGGCAGCCGGCAGCTTTTTGAACACCTGCAATTGCGCATCCAGCGGCAAGGCTTCACCGCTACAGGCGATGCGCTTGAGGCTGGTGCAGGCCTCGACACCCGGTTCGTGGATGAACGCCTGGAGCATCGACGGCACGAAGTGCAGCGTGCTGATGTGGTAGTCCGCGATGAGGCGGATCAACTGCGCCGGTTCACGGTGCGCGCCCGGCGGCGCCACCACCAGGCGCGCGCCGGTCATCAGCGGCCAGAAGAACTCCCAGACCGACACGTCGAAACTGAACGGGGTTTTCTGCAATACCGAGTCGCTGCCATCGATTGCGTAAGCCTGCTGCATCCAGCACAAACGGTTGACCAGCGCCGCGTGACTGTTGCCCGCGCCTTTTGGTTTGCCGGTAGAACCGGAGGTGTAGATCACATAGGCCAGGTTCAATGGATGCACGTCCACCTGCGGGCAGGTGTCGCTGTAGCCGTCGAGCCAGTCTTGCTCATGATCCAGGGCGATGACCTTGATGCGTTCGGCGGGCAAGGCGCCGAGCAGGGAGCTCTGCGTAAGCAGCAGGCCAATCGCGCTGTCGTCGATCATGTAGGCCAGGCGTTCGGCCGGGTACTCCGGGTCCAGTGGCACGTAAGCGCCACCGGCCTTGTGAATCGCCAGCAGGCCGATGACCATTTCCAGCGAACGCTCGACGCAGATGCCCACCAACACATCCGGGCCGACGCCCTGCTCGCGCAAGTAGTTCGCCAATTGGTTGGTGCGGGCATCGAGTTGCGCGTAGCTGAGTTGGCGTTCGCCAAACACCAGCGCCGGCGCCTCGGGGGTGCGTCGGGCCTGGGCCTGGATCAGCTGATGCATGCACTGCTCGACCGGATAGACCTCGGCGGTGCGGTTCCAGTCGTGCACCAGCACCTGTTGCTCATCGGCCGTCAGCATCGGCAATTCGCCGATTTTTTGCGTCGAGTCGTCGACTAACGCCTGCAACAGGCGCGTCCAGTGCCGGGCCATGCGCGAGATGGTATCGGCCTCGAACAGGTCATTGGCATAGGTCAGCGCGGCGTGCAGCTTGCCACCCTTTTCCCAGGTGTCGAGGGTCAGGTCGAACTGGGTGGTGCGGCTTTGCCAGTCGATGCTGCCCAGCACCAGGCCGGAGGCGGTGCTGACCGAAGCCATGTCAGCCACCTGCGGTTGGTGGTTGTACATCACCTGGAACAACGGCGTGTGGCTGAGACTGCGCTCAAGCTTCAGCGCTTCGACCAGGCGCTCGAACGGCAGGTCCTGATGGGCCTGGGCGCCGAGGGCGGTCTCTTTGACGGCGCGCAGCAGGTCGTCGACCCGGGTCTGGCCGTCCAGCTGGGTACGCAGCACCTGGGTGTTGACGAAGAAGCCGATCAGCCCTTCGATTTCCGCACGGTTGCGGTTGGCGATGGGCACGCCGACGCGGATGTCGGTTTGCCCGGTGTAGCGATGCAGCAACGCATTGAAAGCGCCGAGCAACAGCATGAACAGGGTGATGTTGTGCTTCTGCGCGGTGCCGCGCAGTTGCTCGGCCAGTTGCGCCTCGACCGCGAATTCGTAGCGGGTGCCGCGATAACTCGGCATCGCCGGGCGCGAATGATCCAGGGGCAATTCCAGCACCGGATGATCGTCGCCCAACTGTGCCTGCCAGTACGCCAGTTGCCGCGCCTGCTCGCCCGCCTCCAGCCAGCGGCGCTGCCACAGGGCGTAGTCGCTGTATTGGATCGGCAGAGGCGGCAAATTCGGTTGGGTGCCCGCATCGAAGGCGTCGTAGCAGCGAATGAATTCATCGATCAGCACATTCATCGACCAGCCATCGGACACGATGTGGTGCAGGGTCAGCAACAGCACGTGCTCTTGGTCGGCGAGCTTGAGCAGGGTGACCCGCAGCAGCGGTCCGCTCGACAGATCGAAGGGCAGCATCGATTGCTGCTCTGCGGTTTGCGCCACGGTCCGTTCGCGCTCTTCGGCGGGCAGCGCGCTGAAATCCACGTGTTCGATCAGCAACGGCGCCGTGATGGGGACTTGCTGCAAGCTGTCGTCGGCCTGGCACTGGAATACCGTACGCAAGGTTTCATGCCGCGCCACCAGGCTGGCGAATGCCTGCTCCAGCGCGGCCAGACTCAAGCGTCCGCTCAGCCGTACCGCGCCCGGCAGGTTGTAGGCGCCGCTGCGGGGGTCCAGTTGCCAGAGGAACCACATGCGTTGCTGGGCGTACGACAACGCCTGGCGATCCTCGGCCTCGATGCCGGCCGGAATCGGGAAACGGGCGAAATCCACGCCCTCCTTGTGCAAGGCCGCAAGGAACATCTGGCGCTTTTCCAGGGGCAGCCCGATAAACCGGCGAGCAAGTTTCAAGGAGTCTTCAGCATTCATCTATCGGCATCCGCATCAGTAGGCAGCAGGCGCAAAGGCGCGTCGTCCCTATAAAACGAATGCAGACGGGAAAAATTAGCGGATGGGAACAAGTATCAGGAAGAGGGTGAAACGCGAAATCGAAGGCTGCAGAAAATCAAAAATGTGGGAGCGGGCTTGCTCGCGAAGGCGGTGTGTCAGCTGTCTCTTATACACATCT
>NZ_JAHBDR010000086.1:0-37304 GCF_019956575.1 Pseudomonas sp. A-R-19 | reverse complement strand
AGCCGGCTCCTACTTTAGTACTGGTTCTACCTGTCTATCGTCGCATTCCCAACGCCCCCCCGACTGGCATGTAATAGGTCCATAACTATAAGGACTGAACCCATGCCACGTGCCCGACGTTGCCTGTTGCGCCCTGCTCTCGCCGTCCTGTCGCTGAGCCTGCTGCTGAGCACCGCGCAGGCCGACACTGCGCTGTTCTCCACCGACGGCTATCGCATCGGCCTGTACCGCAGCCCGACGCCGGAACAACTGCAAGGCGCAACCCTCATCGACACCCCCGCCCTGCAAACCCTGCTCGGCCAAACCCCGCGCCCGGTGCTGATTGACGTCTACCGCCGGCAGTGGCTGCAAGGGCAATTCATCGAAGACCAGCCCCATGAAAACCTGCCCGGCAGCCATTGGCTGGCCAATACCGGGGACGGCGACCTGACGCCGCAATGGCAGGACTATTTCGCCGCCAACCTGAAAAAGCTGACCGCCGGCGACCCGACACAACCGCTGGTCTTCTACTGCCGCTCCGACTGCTGGTTGAGCTGGAATGCGGTCAAGCGCGCAGCCACCATGGGCTATAAGACTCTGTATTGGTATCGCGATGGCCTGGACGCCTGGCAAGCGGCCAACCTGCCGGTTTCGCCAGCCCGGCCCGAACCCTTTCCCTGAGCTTTACGCGTGCACGCAGTTGCCACACCATAATCAAAATAATGAGGTGAAAGGCCATGTACAAAATCCTGATTGCCGACGATCACCCACTGTTTCGCGAAGCCATCCACAACGTCATCAGCGACGGTTTTGCCGGCAGCGAAGTGATGGAAACCGCCGACCTGGACAGCGCCCTGGCCCTGACCCAGGAGCACGATGACCTGGACCTGATCCTGCTCGACCTGAACATGCCCGGCATGCACGGGCTCAATGGCCTGATCAACCTGCGTAACGAAGCGCCGACCATTCCGGTGGTGATTGTCTCCGCCGAGCAGGACAAACAGATCGTGCTGCAAGCCATCACCTACGGTGCAGTGGGCTTCATCACCAAGTCGTCACCCCGCACCCAGATGACCGATGCCATCCAGCAGATTCTCAATGGCAATGTCTACCTGCCCCCGGACATCATCCGCACCGGAAAAAGCAGCAGCCACCGGCGGATGAACGACACCCCGAGTTTCCCGCCCGAACTGCTCCAGGCCCTGACCCGCAAGCAACTGCAGGTGCTGGAGCGCATGACCAAGGGCGAATCGAACAAGCAGATCGCCTACACCCTGGAAATCGCCGAGACCACGGTCAAGGCCCACGTCTCGGCAATCCTGCGCAAGCTCAACGTGCACAACCGGGTGCAGGCGATCCTGAGTGCCGGGGATATTGATTTCGGGTCTTATCTGCGGCGTTGAGTCAGTAAGACCGCGGCGCCCCTTTCGCGAGCAAGCCCGCTCCCACAAGGACAGCGATGTACCTGTGGGAGCGGGCTTGCTCGCGAAGGGGCCGTCCCATGCACCGTAGATTTCAAGGCCGGCCAAGCAAATGACTCATCGCCGTCTTCAGCTTCATCGGCCGCACCGGCTTGTGCATCAGGGTGTGGCCCAGCTCGCGGATCTGTTGCTTGAGTTCATTGCTGTAGTTGGCCGTGATCATCATTGCCGGGACCGGTGAGGCACGACGGGCATTGATTCTTGCCACCGCATCGACACCGTTCTGATCGTTGTCCAGATGGTAGTCGGCGATCAGCAGGTCGGCCTCGGCGTGGTAGTTGTCCACTTGCCGCGCCAGGTCCTCCTCCGACAGCGCCGTCACCACCCGACACCCCCACCCCTCCAGCAAGGTGCGCATGCCGGCACAAATGGTCGCGTCGTTGTCCAGCACCCAAATCCGCGCACCCCGCAGGCGCTCGAGCATCGGCTCGCTCATCTGCAACGCCGGCGGCGGTGTCGGCGCGGTGGCGCTCAAGGGCACTTCGACCGAGAACATCGAACCCCGGCCCGGCCACGAGCGCACATGTATGGGATGGCCGAGGATGCCGGCAATTTTCTCGACAATCGCCAGGCCCAGGCCCAAGCCGCGATCCTGATCGGGTCGCTGCACATCACCGCGCTTGAACTCCTGGAAAATCTCCTCCAGGCGATGCTCGGCAATGCCCATGCCGCTGTCCCAGACTTCGATCGTCAGGCACTGATGATGCCGCCGGCAACCGAGCACCACGCGACCACTGTAGGTATAGCGAATCGCATTGCTCAGCAGATTGCGCAGAATCCGCGCGAGCAACTGGATGTCGCTGCGCACCAGCGCCGAACAGCCAATGAAGTGCAGTTGCAGGCCTTCACTGCGGGCCACCTGGGTGTATTCAGCAGCCAGGTTCTCCAGCAGCTCACTGAGGGCGAACGGCGCAATGTCAGCCTTGATCACCCCCGCATCGAGCTTGGAAATATCCACCAGGGTGCCGAGCAGGTTCTCCACGTCTTCCAGGGAATTGCTCACGTTGCGCACCAGAATCTCGCTGGACATCGGCTCGCGCCGCTCCAACAAGGCGCTGGTAAACAGGCGCGCGGCATTCAACGGTTGCAGCAGGTCGTGGCTGACGGCGGCGAGGAACTTGGTCTTCGACAGGTTGGCCTGCTCGGCTTCCTGCTTGGCTTCGCGCAAGCGTGACTCGACCAGGCGCCGCTCATCGATCTCGCGCAGCAGCTGGTCGTTGAGGGTGGTCAATTCCGCCGTGCGCTCGCGTACCCGCAGCTCAAGGTTCTGATACGCCTGATGCAGCGCTTCGGCGGTGCGGCGGCGTTCGGTGATGTCGCGGATCAGCACGAAAATCCCCACCACCTCGCCACTGGCCAGACGGTTGGGCACATAGGAGCGCAGCATGTAGCGCTCCTGGTTGTTGACGTTGGTTTCGGCGAACTCGAAGGTCACGCTCTCGCCGTCCAGTGCCCTGGCCACGTAGGACTCCAGCCGCTGATAATGCTGTTCGCTGTGCACTTCGCGCAGGCTCTGGCCGAGCATCACGCCGCGGGGCCAGCAGTACCACTCTTCATAGACCTTGTTGGTGAACTCGTAGACCAGGTCAGCATTGAGGTAGGCAATCAATGCCGGTACGTGATCGGTGATCAGGCGAATCCAGTGTTCGCTTTCACTCAGCGCCTCGGCGTGCTGGTAACGTTCGGTGATGTCGGTGAAGGTATTGACGAACCCCCCGGTGGGCAACGGATGGGTGCGGATTTCCAGGACCCGGCCATCGTACAGGCGCTGTTCGCATTCGCGTACCGGTCGTCCGTTGCCATCGCGACTGGCCGGGGTCAGCAGGTTCAACTCGCTGTCGGCGATCACTTCGGCAAACGGGCGATGCGCCGCCACCGGCGCCAGGCCGCTCAACTCCAGGAACCGCCGGTTCCACAACTCCAGGATGCCCTCGGCGCTGACCATTGCCACCCCTTGGGACAGGTTGTCGACCGCCCGTTGCAGCAGGTGCGACTTCTGCGCCACCGCCTGCTCCCGTCGCATGGTTTCGCTGAGTTTGACGTCGGTAATGTCGGTGAACAGGATCACCCGCCCGCCCTCCTGGGTGGGCCGCTCGCTGACTTGCAGCCAGCGCCCGTTCTGCAGGCGGTACAGCAGGTTTTCGTCGGCATGCCCCCAAGGCTCTTCGGTGAACAGGCCGTTGTTCATCATCAATCGCTTGACCTCGGTCAGGCGCATGCCGGCATTGATCCGCACCCGGCTGTTGCGCCAAAACGCCTTGAAGCGACTGTTGAACAGCACGATTCGCTGCTCGGCGTCGAACAGCACGAAGGCGTCGGAAATGCTTTCGATGGCATCGATCAGGTGTTGATGCGCCGTTTCCGCGCGCAGGCGGGCTTCGCTAAGCAGATGATTGCCGGCCTTGAGTTCGGCCATGGCCTGGTTCAGGGCATCGGTGCGTTCGCGCACTTGCTCGGCCAGCACCACCGAATGCTGGAATGCCGCGTACGGATCGTTGCCGCGGGTTCCCCCGGACTCGACCCGTTCGATCAGCGCGCCATTGATGCGCTGCAGTTTATGGTTTTCCAGGCGCAGCCTGGCCAGTTCGGCCTGCAGCTCAGCGATGTCCTGGGGCGCGGCTTCGGGCAATGGCAACGCCGGTGAAGGTCTGGTTGATGTGCATGCCATTGAACTGTTCTCCGTAGGTGTTGAAACCCATCACCCGTTGCTCACGCAAAAACCTGCCGATCTGATCAAGACTGCCGTCGTCTTCGAGTTCCAGACGCCGCAGGAAACAGTCGCAACCGATGGTCAGCAGCAAATCGCCCAGGCGTTCCTGCAACCCCTCGAACAGGCTCTGCAGGTTCGGCAGCATCGGCCCCGGGGTCATGGCGGTGAGGACGATGCCGTTTTCCACGGCGCAGTAGAAACTCAGGCTCAGGTCCGGGTGCACCTGCTGGATGGCCCGCACGTAGTACTGCTGGTTGATCCGCACCGCCAACGGGTGCGCGGCGAAGACCCGGTGATCGAGCTGCGCCACCGGCACGCCGATGTGCCGGGCGTACTCGGCGGCGGCCGGCTCGGCATTGAGTTCGAAGACCCGGCGCAAGGTGCTGTCGGCCCCGGTGACCACCAGCTTCTCGGCGCGGGGCAGCACGTGGTGGGTGGTGAACACTTCGAAATCCAGCCAGGTATTGACCAGCACCACCACAGCCGCGCCGCTGTGGAACCCGCCATCGAAGTACACATGGGTATGGGTCAGGTAGTTGTCGTCGCCGGCCGAGCCGCCGAAATGCGGAATGTCGCCCAATGCCGCGCTCAAGGCCGCGAGGACCATTTCTTCACGGCTGGACAGGCCATCGAGCAGGGTCAGGGCAAAGCTGTTGCCCTTGATCGGGGCCAGGGTGTTGCTGCGACAGCCACTGACCAGGCGCTCGACCATTTGCTGGGCGTCGATCAGGCTGAAGTGCTCCATCTGGTCGATCAGCTCGATCGCAATGGAAAAGTGCCGGTGATCGAAACCCACCGCCGTCACGCAATTGCGCCCGTAGCCCAGCGGGGTGATTTCCCCGGCACTGGTGCAGCCCACCAGGCGAATACCGCCGAAGCTTTGCTGCAAGGCCTGGCCCAGCACCTGCAAGTCGTACTCGGCGGAACAGAAGAACAGCACGAACCCCAGGTGCGGATGCAACAACTGGCATGCCAGTTCCTGCGCGACCTGCCGGGCATCGGTGGCCTGGGACATTGCACTGACGACACCTTCGCTCTGCAGCATCATCGTCTCCGGCTGGTGCGTGTGTATGAGGCACGAGTGTACGAAGTCTGTGGGGGGGGACGAATGCTACTTGGGTAGCGGGTAGCCGCTTCGATGGGATGAGAATGTTTGAGGGGGGTGAGGACTTGAAGGCTGTAGCTGGAGATGTGAAGTACGCGCTTTGGTGGCGAGGGAGCTTGTCGGATCGCCGCACCGTCCCGCTGGACTGCGTAGCAGGCCCAAAACCGGCCGATGCGCGACCAGAATCCGGACCGCTACGCGCTCCAGCGGGAGCAAGCTCCCTCGCCACAGGGAAAGGATGAGCAGATCGGCTTTGTTACCAGGTCAATACCGCACCCACGGCAAAGGTGTCGGTGTTTTCGTTCTGCTCGTTAGTGTCGTGGCCGTTGATTTCGAACTGGTTGTACTCGGCCACCAGCTTGAGGTTGTCGTTCACGTCATGGAACAACGCGATGCCGCGGGTCTCGTAGTCCGCGCCACTCCCGACCACGCCGTTGCCATCGTCATTGGTCTTACCGTAGGACAAGGCCAGGCGGTTCTTGCCCAGTTTGTAGGAGCCCTGCAACAGGTAGCCGTCGCTGTCGACGTTACGCAAGGTCGGCTCGCCGGCATTGTTGGTGAAAAACGGGTTGATGCCCTTGGCCTGGAAGCCGGACCCGGTGAGGGACAAGCCGCCCATCTTCGCCTGCACGCCATAACCGACACCTTTGGAGGTGACGGTCTCGACCGTGGAATCGGTGTTGTCCGAGGTCTGGTAGCTGCCGTTGACCCAGCTATAGATCTTTGCCCCGGCCAGGTCGAACTGATAGGTGACTTCGCTCTCGGTACGCGGGTTTTCCTGATAGGCCTTGCCCGTCGGGCTGCTGTCGTTGGTGTCCACCGGGTCCATGATGCCGACCGCCACGCGCAGACCGTCCATCACCGGGGTGCGATAGGTGATCTGCGAGGTTGGGAACGGATACGGATAACCGGTGCCGATGTTGCCGAACGACACCCCGCCGCCATCCACCAGCCCCAACGTATCGCTGACCTGACCATAACCGGCGAGCATTTCGTCGAGCAGGATGTTGGAACGGGCGAACAGCCCGAAGTCCTTGCCGATCAGCACTTCGCCCCATTCCGGGTTGGCCACGGTGCCATAGAACTGCCGCACATCAATGGCGGTGTCGGTGCCGTTGGTTTGGCTGTCGTTGATGGTGACCCAGAACGAGGCACGGGCGCCGAGCTTGAGATCGTCTACCTGCTTGCCCATGTTGAACCCCAGGTAGTTGGGCAAGAAGCCCATCTTGACCCGCGCCTGTCGACGGTCGAACTGATCGCCGGTGCGGTCGACATCGCTGTTCACGTAGAAGGCGTTGATGTAGCCGTCGGTGGAGAACGTGGTCTGGTCCTTGTCGTACAGCATGATATCCGCCCGGGCCACCTGGCTCAGGCCAAGGGCAGACAGGCTGGCGATCAAGGCAGGCAGAAAACGATGCGTGACGTTCTTATTGTTGTGCATGGCGCGCTCCGAAACGGGGGACTAAGTGTCGGAGGCGATTATCGAAACCAGACCGGCGGCGCCATACGCTGCCTTGGAGCTGGTTTTCAGGTGCTTTGGAATGGACGACTGTACGCGACAACTAAGGCGTACGACCGTTTGTTGGCAGGGCAAGCCACTAAAGTTGTAAAGAACCGCTTTTCGTAGGATCCGGCTTGCCGGCGAAGGCGCACTTGAAGCCCCCTTCGCCGGCAAGCCGGGCTCCTACAGGTCAATCGCTGGCTTTTATCAGCATGTAGGCGGCGACCACGAAGCAAATGCTGGCGAACCCGACCTGCAACGCCCGTGCCGGCACACGGGCACAGAGCTTGCGGCCGATGATCATGCCGACGATGCTGGAGACGATGAAGGCAATGCCCAAACCATCGATGCGCACCCCGGCATGGAATGCGCCGATCACCCCGATGGCGGAAATCAGGCTGATCACCATCAGCGAGGTGGCGATGATCCCGCGCATCTGCACATCGGTCAGTTGCTTGAACGCCGGGACGATCAGAAAGCCGCCGCCCACCCCCAGCAATCCAGAGACCACGCCGGTCACCGCCCCGAGTGCGGCGAGGGTCGCGGTGCATTTGGCGGTCCAGGAAAAGCGTCCGGTCTGCTGATCGAGCATGCAGTTCTTCTGGCCCCAGTTGGCGTGGCCGTGGTCGCTCGGGCCTTCATCCTTGCGCTCACGACGCAACATCCGCCAGGCCACCATGACCATCAGCAGGCTGAACAGAATCATCAGGATCTTTTCCGGCAACTGATGGGCGAAATAAATACCCACCGGCGAAAACACCGCACCGAGCGCAGCGATCAACAACGCCGCGCGATAACGCACCAGGCCATGACGCAAGCCATCGATGGCGCCGACCGCTGCCGCGCTGCCCACCGCAAACAACGCCACCGGAGCGGCCTGGGTCATGCTCCAGCCCAACCCCAATACCAGCGCCGGGACCGCAAGGATACCGCCGCCGGCGCCGGTCAAGCCGAGCACCAACCCCATCACTACGCCAAACAGACTTGCCAGCAACATAGGGAGTTCTCAGTCGACCCTGGACAAACGCGTCAGCCACTCACGGCCCTTGAGCATACCGTTCCAGTAGAACCACGGTAGCAGTGTCGCCTTCAGCCACCACGCCGAGCGGCGCGGTGTCGTCGGGTCAAGGGGAAAGGTCGGCAGCAATTTGCCGGCGTAACCGAACTCGGCGAGGATCACCTTGCCCTTCTCCACCGTCAGCGGGCAGGAGCCGTAGCCGTCGTACTTCAGCGGCAGTGGTTGCAGCGTGCGCAACGCCAGCAGGTTCTCGGCCACCACCACGATCTGCTTGCGCACCGCCGCGGCGGTTTTTGCATTGCTGGTGCCGCAGATATCACCCAGCGCGAAGACCTCCGGATAACGCGGATGCTGCAAGCTGTGCGGGTCGACCTCGCACCAGCCAGCGGCATCGGCCAGCGGACTGCGGGCGACGAAATCCGGGGCCAGCTGAGGCGGCACGACGTGCAGCAGGTCAAAGGTTTTTGCCTGGCGGGTGACATTGCCATCGGCGTCCCTGACGTCGAACCATGCGGTTTTTGCCGGGCCGTCGACCTTGACCAGGTTCGAGTTGAACGCCAACCGGGCGTTGTATTTCTCGATGTACTTCATCAGCGGCGGGACAAAGGTCGCCACACCGAACAGTGCCGCGCCCGCAAGATTGAATTCGACGTCAATGTTGTTCAGCACGCCGCTCTTGTTCCAGTGATCGCAGGACAGGTACAGCGCCTTTTGTGGCGCTCCCGCACATTTGATCGGCATGGCCGGCTGGGTGAACAGCACCTTGCCGCCGCGCAGTTTCTGCACCTGATCCCAGGTGTAGGTCGCGTGCCGGTAGCTGTAGTTGGAGGTCACGCCGTGCTGGCCGAGGGTTTCCTCCAAGCCTTCGATTTTCTCCCAGGCCAGGCGCAGGCCGGGGCAGACGATCAGGTTTTGATAGCTGACCGTGCGTTCGTCCGCGAGCGTGAGTTGGCGCTTGTCGGGGTCGATGCCCATCACGGCAGCCTGCAGCCAGTGGGCCCCGCGCGGCATCACCGACGCCATCGGCCGCACGGTGTTTTCCACGTTGTAGGCACCACCGCCGACCAGCGTCCAGGCCGGTTGGTAGAAATGCCGGGCGCTGGGCTCGATCACAGTGATGTTCAGGTGCGGGCTACGCTTGAGCAGGCTGGCGACAAAGCCGATGCCTGCCGTGCCGCCGCCGATGACCACGATATCTGCACTGATGGATGGGCCCCAGTGTTGATCGTTCATTGCTTGTTCCTTTTGCTGTACGCAAATTTTCTTCCAGCCGCGACACAAAACGACTGTAGGAGCGAGCTTGCTCGCGATGGTCGCTAACGATTACGCGTGTTATCTGTATAAACGCGGTGCCATTACGTCCATCGCGAACAAGCTCGCTCCTACAGGTTCGGTGTGTTAGCTGGCATCAAGGTTGTACCCAGCTTTTAAGCACCGCCCCGCAATACAGCCCGGAGAGGGTTTTCATCACCTGGATCACTTCATGACTGGCGAGACCGTAAAAAATGTACTTGCCTTCACGACGGGTCGCGACCAATCCCTCATCGCGCAGGATGCCCAACTGCTGGGACAGGGTCGGTTGGCGCACGCCGGTCATTTTCTCCAGCTCGCCCACGTTGCGCTCACCCTGGGTGAGCTGGCACAGGATCAACAGGCGATCCTCATTGGCCAGGGCCTTGAGCAGCGCGCATGCCTTGGAGGCCGAAGCGCGCAGTTGAGCGACTTCACATTCGTTCAGACTGGATTGCATTTGCAGGATGCCTTCAAAGTCACTTAAGCTACTAACATTATGTTTTTATATAAAGTGTTGCAACCCATCGCTGACTTTTCTACTCCTGCCCAGGTTCGTGCCCATGCCCGCGCTGATTGAAGCTTTCCTCGACCCCGCCTCCTCGACCTACAGCTACGTGGTCTACGAGGCTGATGGCGGGCAGTGTGCGATTGTCGACCCCGTGCTCGACTACGACGGTGCGGCCGGGCGTACCGCGACCACCCAGGCTGACAAAATCATCGCCTTCGTCCGTGCCCACAGACTGCAAGTGCAATGGCTGCTGGAAACCCACGCCCATGCCGATCACCTGTCCGCCGCGCCGTATCTGCGCGGGGAATTGGGCGGCAAGATCGCCATTGGCGAGTCGATCAGCAAGGTCCAGGACGTGTTCAAGGCGCTGTTCAATCTGGAGCCCGCCTTTCGCGTCGACGGTTCGCAGTTCGATCAGCTCTTCGCCCCCAACGAATTGTTCATGATCGGCAACCTCAAGGCGACCGCCCTGCACGTGCCCGGCCATACTCCGGCGGACATGGCCTACCTGATCGACGGAGATGTGATTCTGGTGGGCGATACGATGTTCATGCCCGACGTCGGCTCTGCCCGCTGCGATTTCCCCGGCGGCAACGCCAACCAGATGTTCGCGTCGATCCAGAAATTGCTGGCTTTCCCCGCCAGCGTGCGCCTGTACGTTTGCCACGACTACCCGCCCGAAGGACGCGCTCCCGAATGCATGACCACCGTCGGTGAACAGCGCAAACACAACATTCACGTACGCGACGGTATCGACGAAAACGCCTTCGTGGAAATGCGCACCCGGCGCGATGCGGGGTTGGGGATGCCGACACTGCTGCTGCCGGCGATCCAGGTGAATGTGCGGGCGGGGAATTTGCCGCCGGCGGAAGACAATGGTGTGACTTACTTGAAGATTCCGATCAATCAGTTGTGACTGCCGGGCTGCACCTCCTGCTTGCGCCACTGCCGGGACGCCGCGCTGTAGGTAAACGCGAGAACCTGACCGGGAGAGATGACATGTTCAAGCTCATCCGTACCCTGGGAGTGACTGATTCGGGTGGTGTAGGGTGCGTCGCACACGAACAGCACCACACTGTTGGCTGGAGCTGCCGCCGGCAAGTACACCAAGGGCGCGTAATTGCCGACCGACAATGTATAGCGAACGAATTTCTCGCCGTCGCAGGGCGCCGCAACCACATGCCCGTGCTCATTCGGCGAGCAATCGCGCACCTGCAACGCCCATTGGCGCGAACCATCAAGACACACCAGGGCAACCACCTCCCCCTTGGATAAACGGACGCCAGGCAGCGGAACATCACTGCCACGCAGATCCAGTTCACATTCCGCGTCCGCGTCCGAGCAAATCAGCAACCGGTGTGGCTCTTCATCAAGAATCGGCGGCAGCGCCACTGTTTCAGTCCAGTGCGAGTCATTGATCTGCAAGATCATATGCCGGGCGCTTGGCATGCCTTGAACGCCAATACTCGTCGGGCTGGCCTGTACAACATCAGGAATGCCCAACGCTCGGCGGCGGAACTGGTTGGCATAGATGATGTTGTCCACCAAACGATGCCGTAACGACCAATCGCAATTGATGATGTAGTACTTCATGATCGGAGAACTGGCATTGCCTGCAGCAAACCACGACATCAACGACCCCGAAATATCTTTGGCGCCGTCGAATGGAAAACTCATGCGATGGGCTTGAATGGCCCGCAATTCACCCAAGGGTTTGGTTTCATTGCCGACCCGATCAATAAACGCTTTGAGCTCACGATCCGACGGCGTATTCGAGCCTATCCAGCGTTGATTGACGCCGTTCCAAAAAAGCGCATCCCTGGGATAGGCGTTGTATGAAATGACGACATTTTTATAGTTTGGCAACGCCCATATTTGCGACACCGTCAGATCTCGATACACAGGCGATATGATCGATTCGCCCAAATAGGATTTTATTATTCCAGCTAGTTCACGATGGGCACCGGCCGTAAAATTCCTGAACTGATGAAAATTCAGAATCACGATCTCGCGTTTAGTGTCCCAATCAGAGCTTTGACGAAACATGCGCACAGCATCGAGAATATCGCCCTGGACCGTTCGCCCGTTGTTTGTTGAATGAAAAATCGAATAACGCCGTGGATCACCAACCAGGTATCCCCAATAATACTGAACCCTGAGATCCAGCACTCGAATACCGGCATTCAATTGATGGTACGGTGCAACGTCCTGACATACCTCTAGACTAGGGGTAGACGCTGCTTGTTTGTCGAAACCCGAATTGTGGGTACCGGGCAGAATTGCCATATGAATCGGCAAGTTGTTGACCACACCGTATGCGCGCATCCAGTGGGTACGAATGTTGTTGAAGGGTTTGCATATCCCGCCACTCCAACTTCCTCCCGGGCACCAACCAGCGGTAATTCCAATATCGCTATCCATGGCAGATGGACCCGGCCCACCGTCCAGAGCGGCCTGGATATCCATTAAGTCAGTTCCACCCATATCCTCGACAAACGGATCAAAAACAGGAGGAACATATTCTTTTATATTTCCGTAATCATCCAGATCATCAGGATTGACGTCCAGCGAGCAGGCCAAAGCAATTTTATCTAATACAGGCTTCATTATGTTTCACTCTAGTTAATCAATAGTGGAGAGCAAAACATAAAGAAAACTGCATCACACAAACATGAGTTCAAACTGTAGAGCGGCGCTGTACAGCTGTGACTTATTGCATCAGTAAAAACAGTGACACCGCCAATCCTTATTTATCCAGCGTCAACCCATTGGCCGGCAATGGCAGCGCCGTTTTATAGCGCACCTGTTTGAGCGCAAAACTCGACCGGATGTTCGCCACCCCCGGCACTTTGGTCAGAAAGTCCATCATGAAACGCTCCAGCGACTGGATCGTCGGCACCAGAACCCGGATCAAGTAGTCCGGGTCGCCGGCCATCAAATAGCACTCCATCACCTCGGGGCGATCGGAAATCGCTTCTTCGAAATGCTGCAACGCCTCCTCCACCTGCTTCTCCAGGCTGACGTGAATGAACACGTTCACATGCAACCCCAGCAGGTCGGCATCCAGCAGCGTCACTTGCTCGCGAATCACCCCCAGTTCTTCCATGGCCTTGACCCGGTTGAAACACGGCGTCGGCGACAGGTTCACCGAACGCGCGAGATCGGCGTTGGTGATGCGTGCGTTCTCCTGAAGGCTGTTGAGAATGCCGATATCGGTACGGTCCAGTTTGCGCATGAGACAAAACCACCTGCTTTTTGTGTTTATGCAGGTTTTTTATCTGCAAATGATCTTTAGCGCAACGAAACAGAGAGAAATATTCTTCTTGGGCGGGCCTATGATTGTTGTAGGACAAGATTTCTTCTACCGAACGAAATCTGTCAGCTCACTACAAGAAATTCACAAGATCGAGCGTAGAAGCCATGACCCAAGCGTATGAACCGCTGCGCCTGCACGTCCCCGAACCCTCGGGCCGTCCCGGCTGTAAAACCGACTTCTCCTACCTGCATCTGACCGATGCCGGCACGGTGCGCAAACCCCCAATCGACGTTGAACCGGCTGACACGGCTGACCTGGCCCGTGGCCTGATTCGCGTGCTCGACGACCAGGGCAATGCCCTTGGGGCGTGGGCCGAAAACGTGCCGGTAGAGATCCTGCGCAAGGGCATGCGCGCCATGCTCAAGACCCGCATCTACGACAACCGCATGGTCGTCGCCCAGCGTCAGAAAAAGATGTCGTTCTACATGCAGAGCCTCGGCGAAGAAGCCATCGGTAGTGCCCAGGCCCTGGCCCTGAACATCGACGACATGTGCTTCCCGACCTACCGCCAGCAAAGCATCCTGATGGCCCGCGACGTACCGCTGGTCGACCTGATCTGCCAGCTGCTGTCCAACGAGCGCGATCCGCTCAAGGGACGTCAGTTGCCAATCATGTACTCGGTCAAGGAGTCCGGTTTCTTCACCATCTCCGGCAACCTCGCCACCCAGTTCATCCAGGGTGTGGGCTGGGGCATGGCCTCGGCGATCAAGGGCGACACCAAAATTGCCTCGGCCTGGATCGGCGACGGCGCTACCGCCGAATCGGACTTCCACACCGCCCTGACGTTCGCCCACGTGTACCGTGCGCCAGTGATCCTCAACGTGGTCAACAACCAGTGGGCAATCTCCACCTTCCAGGCGATTGCCGGTGGTGAAGCGACCACCTTCGCCGGTCGTGGCGTCGGTTGCGGCATTGCCTCCCTGCGGGTCGACGGCAACGACTTCTACGCTGTTTATGCCGCTTCCGCCTGGGCCGCCGAACGTGCCCGCCGCGGTCTGGGCCCGACCATGATCGAATGGGTCACCTACCGCGCCGGCCCGCACTCGACCTCCGATGATCCGTCGAAATACCGCCCTGCCGATGACTGGAGCCACTTCCCGCTGGGCGATCCGATCGCGCGGCTCAAGCAGCACCTGATCAAGGTCGGCCAGTGGTCCGAAGAGGAACACGCCGCCGTCAGCGCCGAGCTGGAAGCCGAAGTGATCGCCGCACAGAAAGAAGCCGAGCAATACGGCACCCTCGCCGGCGGCCAGATTCCAAGCGCCGCGACCATGTTCGAAGATGTCTACAAAGAGATGCCGGAGCACTTGAAGCGCCAGCGCCAAGAGTTGGGGATCTGACATGAACGATCACAACAACACTATCGAGCTAAGCACGGAAACCGCCATGACCACGACCACCATGACCATGATCCAGGCCCTGCGCTCGGCCATGGATGTGATGCTTGAACGTGACGACAACGTCGTGGTCTTCGGCCAGGATGTGGGCTACTTCGGCGGCGTGTTCCGCTGCACCGAAGGCCTGCAGAACAAGTACGGCACCTCGCGGGTGTTCGACGCGCCGATCTCCGAAAGCGGCATCGTCGGAGTCGCCGTGGGCATGGGCGCCTACGGACTGCGGCCGGTCGCCGAGATCCAGTTCGCCGACTACGTGTACCCGGCCTCCGACCAGATCATTTCCGAAGCTGCCCGCCTGCGTTATCGCTCGGCCGGCGAGTTCACTGCCCCGATGACCCTGCGCATGCCTTGTGGCGGCGGCATCTACGGTGGCCAGACCCACAGCCAGAGCATCGAGGCGATGTTCACCCAGGTCTGCGGCTTGCGCACGGTGATGCCGTCCAACCCGTACGACGCCAAGGGCCTGTTGATCGCTTCCATCGAAAACGATGACCCGGTGATCTTCCTTGAGCCGAAACGCCTGTACAACGGCCCGTTCGACGGTCACCACGACCGCCCGGTAACCCCGTGGTCGAAACACCCCGCCGCGCAAGTGCCGGACGGTTACTACACCGTGCCGCTGGATGTCGCCGCGATCACCCGTCCGGGCAAGGACGTCACCGTGCTGACCTACGGCACTACGGTCTACGTCTCGCAAGTCGCTGCCGAAGAATCCGGCGTCGATGCGGAAGTCATCGACCTGCGCAGCCTGTGGCCGCTGGACCTGGAAACCATTGTCAAATCCGTGAAGAAAACCGGCCGCTGCGTCGTGGTTCACGAAGCCACCCGCACCTGCGGTTTCGGCGCCGAACTGGTGGCGCTGGTGCAAGAGCATTGCTTCCACCACCTGGAAGCGCCGATCGAACGCGTCACCGGTTGGGACACCCCTTACCCGCACGCGCAAGAGTGGGCGTATTTCCCAGGGCCGTCCCGAGTGGGCGCGGCGTTGAAACGGGTCATGGAGGTCTGAATGGGCACGCACGTTATTAAAATGCCGGACATTGGTGAAGGCATTGCAGAAGTTGAATTGTCGGTATGGCACGTCAAGGTCGGCGACATGGTCGTCGAAGATCAGGTCCTGGCCGATGTGATGACGGATAAAGCGATGGTGGATATTCCGTCGCCGGTGCATGGCAAGGTCATCGCCCTTGGCGGCCAGCCAGGTGAAGTCATGGCGGTCGGCAGTGTGCTGATCAGCATTGAAGTCGAAGGCGCGGGCAACGTTAAGGAATCGGCGCAACCGGCCCCTGTGAAACCAACGCCTGTCGCAGCGCCGAAAGTCGAAGCCGTGGTGGAAAGCAAACCGGTCGCCGCCCCAGCGCCGAAAGCTGCCGTATGCCAGGGCCCGATGGTCGCTCGCGCAGCCGATGAACGCCCACTGGCTTCCCCGGCCGTGCGCAAGCATGCCCTGGACCTGGGCATCCAGCTGCGTCTGGTGCGTGGCAGCGGCCCGGCCGGTCGCGTGCTGCATGAAGACCTCGACGCCTACCTGGCCCAGGGTCAGTCGAATGCATCGACGGTCAGCAGCGGCTACACCCAGCGCACCGACGAACAGCAGATCCCGGTGATCGGCATGCGCCGCAAGATCGCCCAGCGCATGCAGGACGCCACCCAGCGCGCCGCCCACTTCAGTTATGTCGAAGAAATCGACGTCACCGCCGTGGAAGAGCTGCGCGCGCACCTCAACGAAAAACACGGCGCGACCCGCGGCAAGCTGACCTTGCTGCCGTTCCTGGTCCGCGCGATGGTCGTCGCCCTGCGCGACTTCCCGCAGATCAACGCCCGCTACGACGACGAAGCCCAGGTCATCACCCGCCTCGGCGCGGTGCATGTCGGCATCGCCACCCAGGCCGATATCGGTTTGATGGTGCCGGTGGTGCGTCACGCCGAAGCCCGCAGCCTGTGGGACAACGCGGCGGAAATTTCCCGCTTGGCCACTGCCGCACGCAATGGCAAGGCCAGCCGCGATGAACTGTCCGGCTCGAGCATCACCCTGACCAGCCTTGGCGCCTTGGGCGGCATCGTCAGCACGCCGGTGCTGAACCTGCCGGAAGTAGCGATCGTCGGCGTGAACAAGATCGTCGAACGGCCAATGGTGATCAAAGGCCAGATCGTGATCCGCAAGATGATGAACCTCTCCAGCTCCTTCGATCACCGCGTGGTCGACGGCATGGACGCGGCGCTATTCATCCAGGCCATCCGTGGCCTGCTCGAACAACCCGCCACGCTCTTTGTTGATTAAGCATTTGTGGAGAAAGTCATGCAAACTTTGAACACCACGCTGCTGATCATCGGCGGCGGCCCTGGCGGCTATGTGACGGCGATCCGTGCCGGTCAGCTTGGCATCCCGACCATTCTGGTGGAAGGCCAATCGTTGGGCGGTACCTGCCTGAACATCGGCTGCATTCCGTCCAAGGCACTGATTCACGTCGCCGAGCAGTTTCATCAGACCCGGCACCACCATCAGCTTTCGCCCCTGGGCATCAGCGTTTCCGCGCCGACGCTGGACATCACCAAGAGCGTCGAATGGAAAGACGGCATCGTCGATCGCCTGACCACCGGCGTCGCGGCGCTGCTGAAAAAGAACAAGGTCCAGGTCATTCAAGGCTGGGCCAAGGTGGTTGACGGTAAAACCATCGATGTTGGCGACACGCGCATTCTGTGCGAGCACCTGGTGCTGGCCACCGGTTCGAAAAGCGTGAACCTGCCGATATTGCCGATTGGCGGGCCGATCATCTCGTCCACCGAAGCCCTGGCGCCGACCTCCGTGCCAAAACGACTGATCGTGGTCGGGGGTGGCTACATCGGCCTGGAGCTGGGTATTGCCTACCGCAAGCTCGGCGCCGAAGTCAGCGTGGTGGAAGCGCAGGAGCGCATCCTGCCGGCCTACGACGCCGAACTGACTCAACCGGTACACGACGAGCTGAGAAAACTCGGCGTGAAGCTTTACTTGAAACATAGCGTGCAAGGCTTTGATTCAGAAGCAAATACCTTGCAAGTACTGGCCCCGAACGGCGCGACCCTGAACCTGGAAACCGATCAAGTGCTGGTGGCCGTCGGTCGCAAGCCGAACACCCTGGGCTGGAACCTCGAAGCGCTGAACCTGGACATGAACGGTTCGTCGATCAAGATCGACCACCGCTGCCAGACCAGCATGCGCAACGTCTATGCCATCGGTGACCTGAGCGGCGAACCGATGCTCGCGCACCGGGCCATGGCCCAGGGCGAAATGGTCGCCGAGCTGATCAGCGGCAAATCCCGCGAGTTCAACCCGACCGCCATCGCCGCCGTGTGCTTCACCGACCCGGAACTGGTGGTGGTCGGCAAGACCCCGGACGAGGCCAACGCCGCGGGTCTGGACTGCATCGTGTCGAGCTTCCCGTTCGCCGCCAACGGCCGGGCCATGACCCTGGAGTCGAAAAGCGGCTTCGTGCGCGTGGTCGCCCGTCGCGACAATCATGTGATTGTCGGCTGGCAGGCGGTGGGCGTCGGCGTATCGGAGTTGTCGACCGCGTTTGCGCAAAGCCTGGAAATGGGCGCGCGGCTGGAAGACATCGGCGGCACCATCCATGCGCACCCGACGCTGGGTGAGGCGGTGCAGGAAGCGGCGCTGCGTGCATTGGGGCATGCGTTGCATCTGTGATTCAGGGCGATTGATGGTGGCTGTAATGGCCTCTTCGCGAGCAAGTCGAATCGTCGCACCGCCGCTCCCACAGGGGGAATGCATTCCAAATGTGGGAGCGGGCTTGCTCGCGAATTCTCAAGGTCAATGCGAATTATCTGCCGATCAGCCGATAGTCTGGGCTGCGATTTAGCCCAAGAATGAAGTATTGTTGTGCCCATCCAAAAAACGTCAGAAGCCTTGAACCGTTTCGGCGGTTGTTAAGTGATAGAGGGTGTCATGGGTAACGAAAGCATCAATTGGGACAAGCTGGGTTTTGACTACATCAAGACCGACAAGCGCTATCTGTCGTACTTTCGCAATGGCGAGTGGGACAAAGGCACCCTGACCGAAGACAATGTGCTGCACATCAGCGAAGGCTCCACTGCCCTTCACTATGGCCAGCAATGCTTCGAAGGCATGAAGGCCTATCGTTGCAAGGACGGCTCGATCAACCTGTTCCGCCCGGACCAGAACGCCCTGCGCATGCAGCGCAGCTGCGCGCGCCTGCTGATGCCGCTGGTCGACACCGAGCAGTTCATCGAAGCCTGCAAGGAAGTGGTCCGTGCCAACGAGCGTTTCATTCCGCCGTACGGCACCGGCGGCGCGCTGTACCTGCGTCCGTTCGTGATCGGCGTGGGTGACAACATCGGCGTGCGTACCGCGCCGGAGTTCATCTTCTCGATCTTCTGCATCCCGGTTGGCGCCTACTTCAAGGGCGGCCTGACCCCGCACAACTTCCAGATCTCCAGCTACGACCGCGCCGCGCCACAGGGCACCGGTGCCGCCAAGGTCGGTGGCAACTACGCCGCCAGCCTGATGCCGGGCTCCAAGGCCAAGAAAGCCCACTTCGCCGACGCCATCTACCTGGATCCGATGACCCACACCAAGATCGAGGAAGTCGGTTCGGCCAACTTCTTCGGGATCACCCACGACAACAAGTTCGTGACCCCGAACTCGCCATCGGTACTGCCGGGCATCACCCGTCTGTCGCTGATCGAGCTGGCCAAGACCCGTCTGGGCCTGGAAGTGGTTGAAGGTGACGTGTTGATCGACAAGCTCTCCGACTTCAAGGAAGCCGGCGCTTGTGGTACCGCTGCGGTGATCACGCCGATTGGTGGCATCGACTACAACGACCACCTGCACGTGTTCCACAGCGAAACCGAAGTCGGCCCGGTCACCCAGAAGCTCTACAAAGAGCTGACCGGCGTGCAAACCGGCGACATCGAAGCGCCAGCGGGCTGGATCGTCAAGGTTTGACCTGACGCCAGACGCACAAAAGCCCCCCATCGAGTGATCGATGGGGGGCTTTTGTTTGCATTGTACTGACAAACCCACCACGCCCCCTGTGGGAGCGGGCTTGCTCGCGAAGGGGCCGTCAGATTCGACATCATCATTGCCTGACACACCGCTTTCGCGAGCAAGCCCGCTCCCACACTGGTTTTGTGTCGTTCGCAGATCTTGTGCGCCCTGTAAACCCCTGTGGGAGCGGGCTTGCCCGGGTAGAAACCGGAAAAATGCTATTGATCGTTAACGGACACCCCCGTTGTGGTCGGAGCCGCCGCAAGCGGTGATCTTTTCCCGTTACCTTCAACCAGCAGCGGCAACTCAAACCCAAACCGCCTCGCCATTTCCCTGCGCCCCAACGCCGTCAACGCCAGTGCCCGACTGTCCAGATCCTGCGTCACCCACTTGCGCTTGAGCGCCGTTTGCAGCAAGGCCGCGCCCAGCGATCCTCCCAGATGTGGTCGGCGCATGCTCCAGTCCAGGCACGGGCAGGCAAAGCGGCGGCGCAAGGTGCTCAAGTCCTGTACCTCGATCCCAAGCCCCTGAAACATTGCCGAACCACTGTCACTCAAGCGATAGGCCTGTTCGTCGGTTTCCTCCAGCCAGCCCGCTTCAAGCATCCGGTCATGCAACAGCACGGCCAGGGTGCCCGCCATGTGGTCGTAGCAGGTGCGGGCAAATTGCAGGCGATCCGGGGTACGCGACTGGAAGCCCGGCGCGGTGTTCTGGCCGATCACCATCAGCGCCTCCAGGGCCTGGGCCACGCGTTTGTCCGCGAGGCTGTAATAGCGGTGACGTCCCTGGACGTGCAGCCGCACCAGCGCCAGCTCCTTGAGTTTGGCCAGGTGGGCACTCGCGGTCGACGCGCTGACTTCGGCCACCGCCGCCAGTTCGGTACTGGTGCGGGCGTGGCCGTCCATTAGCGAACAGAGGATTTTCGTCCGCGCCGGCTCAGCGATGGCTGCCGCCACCTGCGAGACGCCGGTGTCGTGTTGTTCTGCGCTCATATTTCGCTCCCGGACGAATCAACAGCCTTTCGGACTGGAGATAGTAGCAATACTTTCCAACAACAAAAGGCTGTGACCCATGGACCCGATCATCGCTGCGACCCATTCCGATCCCTATCCCTACTACGCACAACTGCGTGCCGAGGGTGGGTTGGTTTTTTATCCGGGGCTGAACATGTGGCTGGCCAGCAGCGCCCAGGCGGTGGCCGCCGTGCTGGCGCATCCCGATTGCCACGTTCGACCGGCGCAGGAGCCAATCCCCAAGGCGATTGCCGACGGCATGGCCGGCCAGGTGTTCGGTCAATTGATGCGCATGAATGAGGGCGAGCGCCAGCGTTGCCCACGGGCGGCGATTGCGCCGGGGCTGGAATTGATCGATGCGCAGCAAGTCGAGGCCCTGGTCAGCGCCCGATTGATCACCGCCGACGCCGCTGGCCTGTACAACGCCATGTTCCGCGGACCGGTGTGCGTGGTGGCGGCGTTGCTGGGCTTCACCCCGGCCCAGGGTCGCGCCATCAGCGAACTGACGGCGGATTTCGTGGCCTGCCTGTCGCCCCTGAGCAGCCCCGCACAACTGGCTGCCGCCCATGCCGCCGCCGAACAGTTGAGCGGTTACTTCATCGAATTGCTCGACGATCCGCACAACCACAGCCATCTGCTTGCAGGAATCCGCCAGCGCTTCGCCGCCGACGCAACGCCATCGTTGATCGCCAACCTGATCGGCCTGTTCTCCCAAACCTTCGAGGCCACGGCCGGGCTGATCGGCAACGCCGTGCTGGCACTGATTCAACACCCGCCGTTGCGCAGTGATTCAACCCACATCGAAGACCTGGTGGCGGAAGTGCAGCGCTTCGACCCGCCGGTACAGAACACCCGCCGCTTCGTCGCCGCCCCCTGCGAGATTGACGGCGTGGCTCTGAATGCCGGTGATGTGATCCTGGTGCTGCTGGCCTCGGCCAATCGCGACCCACAACTCAACGACAACCCCGACGCATTCCTGCTCGAACGCCCGAACCGGCGCAGCTTCACTTTTGGTGCGGGGCGCCATCAATGTCCGGGGCAAACACTGGCGTTGAGCATTGCTGGCGCTACCGTCCGGCAAATTCTGGCGATGCAGCCGGCACTGGATCGCCTGACCTGGCGTTACCGCCCGTCCGCCAATGGACGAATTGCGCTGTTCTCGGATTGGCCAGCCGCGTGATCGACGATCAGCCCAACTGCCCAACCCGTGCAGCATCCGGCCAGAACAACGCCGCCTGCCCCACCCGCTCACCGTGTTGATTGATGAGCGTCCACACCTTGCCTTCATGAATCATGAAGGCATTCCCTTGCCGATCCACCCGATAGCCACTGTAACCATGAGCAATGCCATGGGCCGTGACCTGCTCCAGCAGGGTCTGGCGCACCGCGCGATCCAGTGGCGAGGCGCTGAAGCGTGACGGCATGCCCAGAAACTCCGGGCGCGGGTACTTGAAGCAGGCCAGCGCCTGTTCATTGGCGTAGAAAAACACAGGATCGTCTTCAGTGCCGTGGGCCAGCAGACTGTAGGGCGCGTGGGCGTGCAACCAGTGCAGGCGTTCCAGTGCGGTCAGCGACTGCGGCGCTGGCAGGTGTTCGCCGGTCCAGTGCCGATAGGACTCGTCCAGCAGTTCGATGGCCGTGGCGTATTCATCGTTGCGCAACATGCATTCTCCCTGACAAACGCGGTCAATCATCCCGCGTCAGCACTTCCAGCAATTCAATTTCGAAGATCAGGTTCGAATTCGGCGTGATCTTGCCCATGGTGCGTTCGCCATAGGCCAGGTGCGCCGGCACCAGCAATTTGCGCTTGCCACCGACCTGCATGCCCATGATGCCCTGGTCCCAGCCCTTGATGACCCGCCCGGTGCCGATCACGCACTGGAAGGGTTTGCCACGGCTGTAGGAGGAGTCGAATTCAGTCCCGTCCTCCAACCAGCCACGGTACTGGGTGGTGATCAGTGCGCCTTTTACGGCGGCTTTTCCTTCACCCAACTGAAGATCGATTACCTGAAGCTCGTCATTCATTGAATTCACTCGTATGCTCACTCGCCCTCAAGGGCCTGATGGGCGCCGTTTTCCCAGATTTGCCCGCGATTGGCAACCATTGCCGTCTCCGCGCGCGGCGATTAAAGCTGTTTGCTGAACTAAGATAATCAACTACGACCCGTACGGTTCAACGCCCTGATGGCCATGCCCGAATGATCATGCTATGGACCAGCGCCATCCTTGGTTTTATGACGCTCACCCTGATCGTCGTGTTGATCTGGCGCGTACGCTTGCTGCAAAAGCAACTGGCGCAGTACCGCACGATCATCAATAACCTGTCCGAAGGCCGGAAGATCCACCAGGATGGCGACGCCGAGCGCTTCAAGCGCAGCCAGTATTTCGCTCGCATCGGCACTTGGGATTGGGATGTCGACACCGACCGTTTGTACTGGTCAGATGCCATTTTCGGCATGTTCGGCTTCAAGATCGGCGAAGTCACGCCCTCTTATGCGCTGTTCTGCTCCTGCGTGCACCCGGACGACCGGCTCAGGGTTCGCGCCGGCGAACTGCGCTGCCTGGAAACCGGCGAAAACCATGATGAGGAATACCGCGTGGTCTGGCCCGACGGCACGATCCGCTGGCTGCGCGAAACCGGCAACGTGGTCAAGAACGACCATGAAGAAACGATCAAGATGATGGGCGTGGTACGCGACATCACCGAAGAAAAGGCCTCGGCCAGCTACCTCAAGCACCTGGCCCATTTCGACCCGCTGACCGGCCTGCCCAATCGCCTGGTGCTCGAAGAGCGCCTGTCCGAAGCGCTGGAGCAGGCGCGCATCAGCGCCACGCGGGTGGCCCTGGTGTTTGTCGATCTCAATGGCTTCAAGGTCATCAATGACCGCTATGGTCATGCGGCCGGCGACCGCGTGCTGGTCACTACCGCGACACGACTCAAGCGCATTCTGCGTGGCACCGACACCGTCGCCCGGATCGGTGGCGACGAATTCGTGGTCATCCTCCAGGACTTGCCCCAAGGCAAAAACCTGCAAGACGAAGCGCGCACCATCTGCCAGAAAATCTTCGTCGAGCTCTCCCCGCCCATCACCATCGGCAACGACCAGCGCCACATCGGCACCAGCCTGGGCGTCGCGGTGTTCCCCGATCACGCGCCGAGCATCGACCGCCTGCTGCACATTGCCGACCTGGCGATGTATGAAGCCAAGCGCAGCGGGAACAATCAGTATCGATTGGGCACCGACAGCGTGGTGCGAGCACATAGCCAATAGTCTATCCCCACGCAGGCATTGATCCACTTCACACATCAATGCATGCCAACAATGCAATTAACATATCGATAGCCCTGCTCCACTATCCGCCTCAATAAGAACCGTGCGCCGCATCCAACCGGCGCGCGTCATAAAAGCGGTGGAGTACAGGTCAATGACAGCATCAATCCAACGGTCCGCGACTACCGGTCGCTCCCGGGCCAGCGCGATCTTCCGGGTCACCTCGGGCAATTTCCTCGAACAGTTCGACTTCTTCCTTTTTGGCTTCTATGCCACGCAGATCGCTGCCGTGTTCTTTCCGGCCAGCAGCGAATTCGCCTCGCTGATGATGACCTTCGCGGTGTTCGGCGCAGGCTTCCTGATGCGTCCGCTGGGCGCGGTGGTACTGGGTGCTTACATCGATGACGTGGGCCGGCGCAAAGGCTTGATCCTGACCCTGTCGATCATGGCCAGCGGCACCATTCTGATTGTGCTGGTGCCCGGTTACGAAACCATCGGCTTGTTCGCCCCGGCCCTGGTGCTGATCGGGCGGCTGCTGCAGGGCTTTTCCGCCGGTGCGGAACTGGGTGGCGTGTCGGTGTACCTGGCCGAAATCGCCACGCCCGGCCACAAGGGATTCTTCACCAGCTGGCAGTCGGGCAGCCAGCAAGTGGCGATCATCGTCGCCGCTGCGCTGGGTTACGCCTTGAACCAGTGGATGGCACCGAGTGTGATTGCCGACTGGGGCTGGCGGATTCCGTTCTTCGTCGGCTGCATGATTGTGCCCTTCATTTTCCTGTTGCGCCGCAACCTGGAAGAAACCGAAGAATTCGCCACCCGTAAACATCGCCCGAGCATGGGTGAAGTGTTCCGTACCCTGGGGCAAAACTGGCTGATCGTGTTCGCCGGCATGATGATGGTCGCGCTGACCACCACCGCGTTCTACCTGATCACGGTGTACGCACCGACCTTCGGTAAAACCGTGCTGCACCTGAGCACGTCCGATGCGCTGCTGGTGACCTTGCTGGTCGGCGTTTCGAACTTCATCTGGCTGCCGATTGGCGGCGCGCTCTCGGACCGTATCGGTCGACGCCCGGTGTTGATCGCCATGGCGTTGCTGGCCATCGCCACCACCTATCCGATGCTGACCTTTCTGGTCAACGCGCCCAGCTTCATGCACATGCTGCTGGTGCTGTTGTGGCTGTCGTTCATCTACGGCCTGTACAACGGCGCGATGATCCCGGCGCTCACGGAGATCATGCCCGTGGAGGTTCGGGTGGCCGGCTTCTCCCTCGCCTATAGCCTGGCCACGGCCGTGTTCGGCGGGTTCACCCCGGCGATGTCGACCTTGTTGATCCAGTACACCGGCGACAAGGCCGCGCCCGGTTACTGGATGAGCTTTGCAGCACTGTGCGCGCTGTGCGCGACGCTGATGCTCTATCGCCGCGCCTCGAATCATCTGCATCCGGTGGCGTCGTGAACCTGCCCTTTGTCGAGACCATGACCATGAAGAAACCGTTCAAATTCGCCGCCCTCGTGTTGGCGGCCACCTTTGGCCTGAGCAACCTGGCCCAGGCTGAAGAGGTCCGTGTGATGACCTCCGGCGGTTTCACCGCGGCCTACAAGATCCTCGGCCCGAAGTTCGCCGCCGCCACCGGCAACACCCTCGACACCGCGCTCGGCCCCTCCATGGGCAAGGCCCCGGAGGCGATTCCCAATCGCCTGGCCCGCGGTGAGCAAGCCGACGTAGTGATCATGGTCGGCTACGCCCTGGATGATCTGATCAAACAAGGCAAAGTCGACGCTGCTTCTCGGGTCGAACTGGCCGACTCGCGCATTGGCCTGGTGGTGCGCGAAGGTGCGCCGAAGCCGGACATCAGCAATGTCGAGGGCCTGAAAAAGACCCTGCTCGAGGCGAAATCGGTGGCCTACTCCGACAGTGCCAGCGGCGTTTACATCGAGCAGCAGCTGTTCAAACGCCTGGGGATCGAAGACCAGCTCAAGCCCAAATCGACGATGGTGCCGAAAATCCCCGTGGGCTCGGTGGTTGCCACTGGCGACTATCAATTGGGTTTCCAGCAGGTCAGCGAATTGTTGCCGGTGCCGGGGGTGAGTTTCGTGGCGAAGATTCCGGAGTCAGTGCAGTCGGTCACCCGGTTTGCCGCCGGTATCCCGGTAGGCGCCCGGCACCCGGCCGAAGCCAAGGCCTTGCTGGAATACCTGGCCTCGGCCCAGGCGCAAGCGGACGTGAAAGCGACCGGGCTGGACTCGGTCAGCCGTTGACCGACGGCTGCACGACTTTCATTTCTACCACCAGCCGTTCCAGCTCCAGTGCCGCCGGGGTCAGGGTTCGACCCCGGCGCTTGATCAGACCGACGCTACGCATCACTTGCGGATCGGTCAACGGCACCCGCGTCAGGATCGGATGATCCGCCGCCGGCATCGCCATCAACGGCACCGCCGCCACCCCCAACCCTGCCTCCACCAGACCGATCATGGTGGTCACGTGCCGGGTTTCGCAGATGCTCGGCCGCTGCGGCACCACCCCGGTCAGCGCCTGGTCCAGCAGAAAACGGTTGCCCGAGGTTTTATCCAGCGAGATGTAATCCTGCTGATAAAACTCGTCCCAGGTCACGCTGCTGCGCCCCGCCAGCGGATGATCGCGCCGGCATGCCACGACATACCCTTCTTGCACCAGGGGCTCGAAATCCACTTCGGCTTCCAGGGTGCCCATGAAACTCAGGCCGAAATCCGCCTCGCCATTGACCACCGCACTCAACACTTCGTGGGCACTGGAATCGAGCACCTTGACCTTGATCCGCGGAAACTGGCGGTGATAGTGCGCGATCACCCGCGGCATGAAGTAATACGCCGCCGACGGCACACAGGCGACCGTGACGTGGCCAAGCCGGGTCGAAGCGACTTCACTGATGCCCAGCAACGCCACGTCCAGATCGTCCAGCAGGCGTTCGACGCTGGGCATGAAACCTCGTCCTGCCTGGGTCAGGCTGACCTTGCGCGTGGTGCGTTCGAACAGCCGCACGCCAAGGGCGTCTTCGAGCTTTTCGATGCGCCGGCTCAAGGCGGGCTGGGAAATGCGCACCGCATCGGCGGCCTTGCGAAAGCTGCCCTGCTCGACCACGGCACGGAAGGCTTGCAGGTCATTGAGGTCGAAGTTGATCGCCATGGAGTTACTCGGCAACGAAGCGGATTGATCAGCTAATTCTATAAATGTAACTAATTAATGCAAATTGTAACATCTGCGTCCGAGCGCTTTGCTGACGCCGAAAGGCTCAACCTTTATTCTTGTCACCCCCGCTGTCCCGAGTCCTGGAGTTTCGCCCATGCCCCATGAAGGCAACCTGCTACAAGCCGCTGTCGTGTTTCTGCTGGCGGCCGTGCTCATCGTCCCCTTGGCCAAGCGCCTGCAACTGGGGGCGGTGCTGGGCTACCTGTTCGCCGGAGTGGTCATCGGCCCATCGGTGCTGGGCCTGATCGACAACCCGCAAAGCGTCGCGAACATTTCCGAGCTCGGCGTGGTGTTGCTGCTGTTCATCATCGGCCTGGAGCTGTCGCCGCGCCGCCTGTGGGTGATGCGCAAATCAGTGTTCGGCGTGGGGCTGGCGCAGGTGCTGCTGACTGGCACGGTGATCGGCGTGGTGGCGCTGTGGCTGTTTGGCCAGCCGCTGAACACCGCGATCGTCCTCGGCCTGGGCCTGGCGCTGTCGTCCACGGCGTTCGGCCTGCAAAGCCTGGCCGAACGCAAGGAACTGACCAGCCCCCATGGGCGGCTGGCGTTCGCGATCCTGCTGTTTCAGGACATCGCCGCGATCCCGTTGATCGCCATGGTGCCGTTGCTTGCCGGCGGCGATCACAGCACCACCGCCAGTGAAGACTTGAACCACGGCCTGCAAGTGCTGGTCAGCATCGCCGTGGTGGTGATCGGCGGGCGTTATCTGTTGCGGCCGGTGTTTCGCGTGGTGACCAAGACCGCGTTGCCGGAGGTCTCCACCGCCACGGCGTTGCTGGTGGTGATCGGCACCGCATGGTTGATGGAGCTGGCCGGTATTTCCATGGCCCTGGGCGCCTTCCTCGCTGGCCTGCTGCTGGCGGACTCCGAATATCGACATGAACTGGAAGCCCAGATCGAACCGTTCAAGGGCCTGTTGCTTGGGCTGTTTTTCATCAGCGTCGGCATGGGCGCGAACCTGAGCCTGCTGCTGAGCATGCCGTTCGCAGTGCTGGGCCTGACCCTGCTGCTGATCGCGATCAAGCTGCCGCTGCTGTTTATTGTCGGTCGCCTGGCCGGCGGCTTGAAGCAGGTCAGCGCGATCCGCCTGGGTATCGTGCTGGCGGCCGGTGGTGAATTTGCCTTCGTGGTGTTCAAGATCGGTCGCGATCACGGGCTGTTCGCGGCACAACTGTATGACTTGCTGGTGCTGACCATCACCCTGTCCATGGCGGTGACGCCACTGTTGCTGCTGGTTTGCGCACGCCTGGCCAGCCCGAAAGTGCAACCGGTGGAAGTGCCGGAGAAGTTCCGCGAAATCGACGCCGACGCGCCACGGGTGGTGATCGCCGGCATGGGCCGCATGGGCCAGATCGTTGCGCGGATTTTGCGCGCGCAGAACATCAAGTTCGTGGCCCTCGACACTTCGGTGGAAACCATCGAACTGTCGCGCAGTTTTGGTGGCGTGCCGGTGTTTTATGGCGACCCGATGCGCCCGGAAATCCTCAGCGCGGCCAAGGTCGGGGAAGCCGAGTATTTCGTGATCGCCACCGACGACCCGGACACCAACATCAAGACCGCCGAACTGGTGCGCAAGCTCTACCCGCATATGAAAATCATCGCCCGTGCCCGCAACCGCCAGCATGTGCACCGGCTGATGGACGTTGGCGCTCACGCCGTGCGCGAGACCTTTTATTCGAGCCTGGAAATGAGCCGGCAAACCCTGATTGGGTTGGGATTGACCCAGGCCCAGGCGGATGCGCGGATCAAGCGTTTCAAGCAGCACGACGAAGAGGTGCTGGAAGCCCAGCATGCGGTGTATGACGACGCGGTGAAAGTGATGCAGACGGCGCAGGAAGCGCGGGTGGAATTGGCCAGGTTGTTTGAGTCGGATCAGTTGCAGGAGCAGGCAGGTACAAAATGAGGTGAATTCGAGGGCCTCATCGCCGGCAAGCCGGGTCCTACAAATTCATCGCAACCCTGTAGGAGCTGGCTTGCCAGCGATGAACGATAACGCGGTGTGATGGAATAACCACAATTTCAAAGGAACCACCATGACTGACCAACCTGCCCCCGCCCTCAAGGAAATCTTCAACGCCGAGCGCCTCAAGCACATCGCCACCGAGATGACGGCGGTGTATCCCGAATTCGACGGTAAAAAATTCCTCAAGCTGGCCCAATCCGGCCTGGCCGACCTCAGCGTCATGCAGCGCATGGCCCGGGTCAGCGAATGCCTGCACGCGGTATTACCGCTGGACTACGCGGCATCGTTGCAGGTGCTGCGCGCCCTCGCCCCGCGCCTGAACAGCGGTTTCGTCAGCATGTGCCTGCCGCACTACGTCGCCCGCTACGGCGCCCATGCGTTCGAGCAGTCGATGGACGCGCTGAAGTACTTCACCACCTTCGGCTCCTCGGAATTCGCGATCCGCCATTTTCTGCGCAGCGACCTCGAGCGCTCGCTCAAGCTGATGCACGACTGGTCGCTGGATGACAACGAACACGTACGGCGCCTGGCCAGTGAAGGCTGCCGGCCACGCCTGCCCTGGTCATTCCGGCTGGAGCCGGTTCAGGCCGATCCGACACTCGCCGCGAAGATCCTCGACAACCTCAAGGCCGACACCAGCCTGTACGTGCGCAAGTCCGTGGCCAACCACCTCAACGACATCACCAAGGATCACCCCGACTGGGTGCTGGACCTGATCGAAGGCTGGTCGCTGGACAACCGGCACAGCGCATGGATCGCCAGACACGCCCTGCGCAGCCTGATCAAACAGGGCAACCAGCGGGCACTGGCGATTATCGGCGCCGGCGGCAAGCCTGAAGTCGAGATCGTCGATGTGAAGGTCGAACCTCCGGTGATTGGCCTGGGAGAAAAAATCACCCTGTCGTTTGCCGTCAGATCCACCGTTGAAAGCAGCCAGCGCCTGGTGATCGACTACGCCATCGATTACGTCAAGGCCAATGGCAGCACCTCGGCGAAGGTATTCAAGCTCAAGGCGCTGACGCTGCCCGGCAACGCCGTCGAAGCCGTCAGCCGTAGTCAGCAGATCAAGGAACTCACCACCCGCAAGCATTATGCGGGGCGCCATGCCGTGCATGTCATGGTCAATGGTGAGCGGTTGGCCAGCACGGCGTTCGAGATTCTCGGTTAAACCATTAGATCAATTGTGAATCTACCGACGCCTTCGCGAGCCAGCCCGCTCCCACAGGGGAACGCATTCCAATGAGGGAGCGGCGGTGCGACGATTCGACTTGCTCGCGAAGGCGTCAGCTCAGGCAGCGCCCAACAACACCCCCTGCTCCCGCTCACACAACTCCACCACATAATCCCACATCACCCGCAGCCGCACCGACTTGTGCAGTTCCCGACGAGTACTGATCCAGTAGCTGCGCTGGATGCTTTCGTCCGGCAGCAGCGGCACCAGGTCCGGATCGGCGCTGGCCATGTAGCACGGCAGCACGGCAATCCCCAGGCCTGAGCGCGCCGCCTGTTGCTGGGCGATCACACTGGTGCTGTGAAACACCACCTGCGGGTTGCGGCAGAAGCTGTTGAGGAACATCAGTTCCTGGCTGAACAGCAAGTCATCGACGTAACCGATCCAGGCGTGGCGCCCCAGGTCCTCGCGACTGCGCAACGGCGGCGAACGGTCGAGGTAGTCCTGGCTGGCATAGAGCGCCAGGCGATAGTCGGTGAGTTTGCGGGTGACCAGCATGTCGGCGAACGGGCGTTCCAGGTGGATGCTGATTTCCGCCTCGCGGTTGAGGATGCTGACAAAACGCGGCACCGCCACCAGTTCCACCTCCAACCCCGGATAACGTTCGAACAAGCCGTTCATGCGACTGGCCAGGAACATGATGCCCAGGCCTTCGGTGACCCCGACGCGGATCTTGCCCAGCGGCGCGGTGGACTGGGTGATTTCCTCCTGGGCCAACAGCGCGACGTTCTCCATGGCCTCGGCGTGTTTAAGCAACGCCTCGCCGGCCGGGGTCATCTCATAACCCTGGGCATGCTGGACGAACAGCGCCGTGCCGAGGCTCTTTTCGATGGCCTCGATGTGCCGCGCCACGGTGGCGTGGGTGGTGTTCAGTCGGCGGGCCGCCGTGAGCAAACGCCCACTGCGCTGCAACTCGAGAAAAAACCGCAGGTCATTCCAGTCGAACATCAATCGTCCTTGTTCGTTGCCGTTCGGGATGCTGTTTAAAAACGCACAGCGGCTGCGCAAAAACTAACATTCTTTTGACGAAAGCTAACAACTAGGATGACAGACAACAAGAACAACAAAACGAGGTCAGGGATGCAGGCTTCCCTAGATGAGTACGATTACATCGTGGTCGGGGCCGGGCCGGCCGGGTGTCTGCTGGCCAATCGACTGTCGGCCAACCCGCAACATCGCGTATTGCTGCTCGAAGCCGGCGGCCGCGACAACTATGCGTGGATTCACATCCCCGTGGGCTACCTGTTCTGCATCGGCAACCCGCGCACCGACTGGTGCTTCAAGACCGAAGCGCAACCCGGCCTGCAAGGTCGCGCCCTGAGCTACCCGCGTGGCAAGGTACTGGGCGGCTGCTCCTCGATCAACGGCATGATCTACATGCGCGGCCAGGCCGGCGACTACGATAGCTGGGCCGCCGACGGCAATCCTGGCTGGAGCTGGCGAGACGTGTTGCCGCTGTTTAAACAGAGTGAAAATCACTTTGCCGGCGCCGCCGAATTTCACGGCGCCGCGGGCGAATGGCGGGTCGAACGCCAGCGCCTGTCTTGGCCGATTCTCGATGCGTTCCGCAGCGCCGCCGAACAAAGCGGCATCGCCAGCATCGATGACTTCAACCAGGGCGACAACGAAGGTTGCGGCTACTTCCAGGTCAATCAGAAGGCCGGCATCCGCTGGAACGCGGCCAAGGCGTTTCTCAAACCGGTACGCCAGCGTCCCAATCTCACTGTACTGACCGGGGTCGAAGTCGACCGCGTGCTACTGGACAATGGCCGCGCCTCAGCGGTCAGCGCCCGTTGGCAAGGCCAGGCGAAAACCTTCAAGGCACGCAAGGAAATCATCCTCTGTGCAGGCTCGGTGGGTTCGCCAGGCATCCTCCAACGCTCCGGCATCGGCCCGCGTCCGCTGTTGGAGCGATTGGGCATCGGCGTCGCTCATGAGCTACCCGGTGTGGGTGGCAACCTGCAGGATCACCTGCAACTGCGGCTGATCTACCAGCTGGAAAATGCCCGCACCCTGAACCAGATTGCCGGCAGCCTGTGGGGCAAGATGGGCATGGGCCTGCGCTACCTGTATGACCGCAGCGGTCCACTGTCCATGGCGCCGAGCCAGTTGGGCGCCTTTGCCCGCTCGGGGCCGGAACAGACCTGCGCCAACCTCGAATATCACGTGCAGCCGCTGTCGCTGGAGCGCTTTGGCGAGCCGCTGCATGCGTTCCCGGCGTTCACCGCATCGGTCTGTGATTTGCGTCCGCAAAGCCGTGGCCGGGTCGATATCCGCTCGGCTGACCCGCAAGAAGCACCGCTGATCCAGCCCAACTACCTCAGCCACCCCGAAGACCTGCGAGTCGCCGCCGACGCCATTCGCCTGACCCGGCGCATCGTTGCCGCCCCGGCCCTGCGTGCCTTCAACCCGGTGGAATACCTGCCCGGCGCCAGCCTGCAAAGCGAAGAACAACTGCACGAAGCCGCCGCGCGCATCGGCACGACGATTTTCCATCCGGTGGGCACCTGCCGCATGGGCAACGACGCCGACGCCGTGGTCGATGCGCAACTCAAGGTCCACGGGATCCCCGGCCTGCGCATTGCCGACGCCTCGATCATGCCGCGCATCACCTCGGGCAACACCTGCTCGCCGACGCTGATGATTGCGGAGAAGGCTGCGCAGATGATTCTCAACCCAGACGCAAGGAAACTCACTCAACCCATGGAGCTGGCAGCAAACATCTGAACACGGACAAATGTAGGAGCCGGCTTGCTGGCGATTGCGGCGAATCAGTCAACATTGATTTCGCGCCAGACAACGTCATCGCCAGCAAGCCGGCTCCTACACAAACGAATACACCCGATGCATCGATGTAGCGGCACCAGCCCACAAGGCCGGCGCCGACAGTGGAACAACAAAAACAATCACTGTGAGGGATACCGGTATGTCAGAACACGTTCAGCCCCTGGAAGCCGTGCGCAGCGCGGGCACCAGCCAGGAAACCCAGAAAGTCATCTTTGCCTCGTCCCTCGGGACAGTCTTCGAGTGGTACGACTTTTTCCTCTATGGCGCCCTCGCGGCGGTGATCAGCAAGCAGTTCTTCGCTGGGGTCAACGACACCACGGCGTTCATCTTCGCGCTGATGGCCTTCGCCGCCGGCTTCATCGTGCGGCCGTTCGGCGCGTTGGTGTTCGGTCGGTTGGGGGACATGATCGGGCGCAAGTACACCTTCCTCGCGACCATCATCCTCATGGGCCTGGCGACGTTCTGCGTCGGGCTGCTGCCGACCTATGCGAGCATCGGCATCGCCGCGCCGATCATCCTGGTGGTGCTGCGCATGCTCCAGGGCCTGGCCCTGGGCGGTGAATACGGCGGCGCCGCGACCTATGTCGCCGAGCACGCACCGATCGGCAAGCGCGGCTTCCACACCAGCTGGATTCAATCCACCGCGACCCTGGGCCTGTTGCTCTCGCTGCTGGTAGTGCTGGGCTGCCGCTACTTCACCGGCGACCAGTTCGAAGTCTGGGGCTGGCGCATTCCGTTCCTGTTTTCCATCGTGCTGCTGGGCATCTCGACCTGGATTCGCATGAGCCTGCACGAGTCGCCGGCCTTCGTGAAAATGAAGGAGGAAGGCAAGCTGTGCAAGCAGCCGATCCGCGACTCCTTCGGCAAATGGGAAAACCTCAAGGTGGTGTTGATCGCCCTGTTCAGCATCAATGCCGGGCAAGCGGTGACCTTCTACGCCGCGCAATTCTATGTGCTGTTTTTCCTCACCCAGTTCCTGAAAATGGACCCGGCCGTGGCCAACGGCTTGCTGATTGTCAGCGTGACCATTGGCGCCCCCTTCTTCATTTTCTTTGGCTGGCTGTCGGACAAGGTCGGGCGTAAACCGGTGCTGATGCTCGGCCTGTTGCTGGCCACCGCATTGTACTTCCCGATCTTCAAGACCCTGGCCCACTACGCCAACCCGGCCATCGACCAGGCCAGCCGCCAGGCACCGATCACCGTGATGGCCGACCCGGCCACCTGCACCTTCCAGTTCGATCCGGTGGGCAAGGCGAAATTCGACAGCCCGTGCGACAAGGTCAAGACCTTCCTGGTCAAGCAGGGCCTGCCCTACCAGAGCGCAGCGGCCCCGGCCGGCAGTGCCGTGCAGGTCAGCGTCGGTGACGTGAAGATCGATGGTTTCGACGAAGCCGCCCTGCGCGGTGCCGTGACCCTCGCCGGGTACCCGCAACAGGCGGACATGCAGCAGATCAACAAGCCGATGATCGTCGCGCTGATCGTCGCGCTGATCATCATCTCGGCGATGTGCTACGGCCCGCTCGCTGCGTTGATGGTCGAACTGTTCCCGACCCGCATCCGCTACACCTCGATGTCCCTGCCCTACCACATCGGCAACGGCTGGTTCGGCGGCTTCCTGCCGACGGTGTCGTTCGCGCTGGTGGTGTACACCGGGGACATCTTCTACGGGCTGTGGTATCCGGTGGTGATCACCGGGGTAAGCCTGGTGGTGGGGATGATTTGCCTGCGTGAGACACGCAACGTCGATCTCGACAAGAACTGAGGTCATGCCTGCCGACGAGGGAGCTTGCTCCCTCGTCGCGTTGATCAGACTTCGGCGTCAAGCAGCTCGAACTTCACCTGATCCGGGTAGAACGCCAGATACCCGCGGATCTGCTCTACCGACACCTTGGGGTCTTCGTAGCTCCACACCGCATTGGCGCTTTCATGCCCCGGCACCTGCAAACTGAAATAACTGGCATCGCCTTTGTACGGGCAATAGCTGGTGTGGTCGGTGCGGGCGTAATACTTCTCGTCGATATCCTCTCGCGGCACGTAGTACACCGGCGGGTAGTTGGCCTCCAGCAACACCAGCGCGCGAGCCGAAGCGGCGACCTGAATGCCGTGGAACCTCACCAATAGACAACCAGGCTGCTCGGCGATGGTGATGACAGGGCTAGGACCGGAGCTTTTCATGGAAAACGTTCCTCATGACGGTGATGGACCTGCAAATCGATGATGATGGTGGTGGTGTGGGAGCGTGGCTTGCCCGCGATGGGCTGCACAGCAGCCCCAAAACCTGAAACCACGATTCATCAGGTATAACCCAAGTTTTACCCTCGCGACGGCTTCACAGCCGAACGGGAGCGACACACCAAGCTGTACATCCATACAGATAAAGATTGCCCCATCGCCCATCAACCGCCATTCTGTCCACCTCTGACTCATTGATCGACGATGGTGGTTATGCGGCTGTACCTCTGTGAAAAACCCTCCCAGGCCAAAGACATTGCGGCAGTACTCGGCGCCAGGCGCCGGGGCGACGGCTGTTGGCTGGGAACGGACGTCACGGTGACCTGGTGCATCGGCCACCTGCTGGAAACCGCGCCACCGGATGCGTACGACGCGCGCTACAAGCGCTGGGTACTGGCCGACCTGCCGATCATCCCCGAAAAGTGGAAGATGACCGTCAAGCCGCGCACCGCCAGCCAGTACAAGACGGTCAAGCGCCTGCTCGGTGAAGCGTCCGAACTGATCATCGCCACGGACGCCGACCGCGAGGGCGAAATGATTGCCCGGGAACTGGTGGAACATTGCCGCTATCGCGGGCCGATCCGCCGCCTCTGGTTGTCGGCACTGGACGATGCGTCAATCCGCAAGGCCCTCGCGGCCCTCAAACCGGGCAACGAAACCTTCAGCCTTTATCACTCGGCCCTGGGTCGCTCCCGGGCCGACTGGCTGATCGGCATGAACATGAGCCGGCTGTTCACCTTGCTGGGGCGCCAGTCCGGCTATCAGGGTGTGTTGCCGGTGGGCCGGGTGCAGACGCCGACCTTGCGCCTGGTGGTGGATCGCGATCGCAGCATCGCCGACTTTGTGCCCGTCGCCTATTGGGCGATCGATGTGCAACTGCTGCACAACGGCACCGCCTTCACCGCGCAGTGGCGCGCCGCGTCCGACGTTTGTGACGATCAGGACCGCTGCCTGAATCAGGCGCTGGCACAACAAGCAGCGGCGGCCATGCGCGGCGCGGCCAGTGCGCGGGTGATCAAGCTGCGCACCGAACGGATGCGCGAAGTAGCCCCGCTGCCGTTCGACCTGGGCACCCTGCAGGAAGTCTGCTCGAAGAAGCTCGGCCTCGGCGCCCAGGAAACCCTGGACATCGCCCAGGCGCTGTACGAAACCTACAAAGTCATCACCTATCCGCGCAGTGATTGCGGCTACCTGCCCCTCAGCCAGCACAGCGAGGCGCCGGCCATCCTGGCGGCGTTGCGCCAGGCCGATCCGGCGTTGAACGCCTTGCACGACCACCTGGAGCCGCAACGCCGTTCACGGGCCTGGAACGATGCCAAGGTCAGCGCCCACCACGGCATCATCCCCACCGCTGCGGCAAAGAATCTCGACAAGCTGGCGGGCAAGCAGCGCGCGGTCTACACGCTGATCCGCGCGCGCTACCTGGCGCAGTTCCTGCCCAATCACGAATACGATCGCACCCAGGCTGACTTCGATTGCGCCGGCGAAGCCTTGCGCGCGGTCGGCAAGCAGATCATCGAACCGGGCTGGAAACGCGCCCTGCCCGAAGCGCTGGCACCGGCCAAGGGGCGCGAAGCTCCCGCACCGCAAACACTGCCCAATCTCGCCGAAGGCATCGATTGCGCAGTGGCGGGCGTGCAACTCAAGGACCTCTGGACGCAACCGCCGAAGCCGTTCACCGAAGGCGATCTGATCAAGGCCATGAAGAACGTCGCCAAACTGGTGGACGACCCGCTGCTCAAGCAAAAGCTCAAGGACACCACCGGCATCGGCACCGAAGCGACCCGCGCGTCGATCATCCAGGGCCTGCTCGACCGTGGTTATCTGGTCAAGCACGGCAAGGCCCTGGCCGCCACACCGGCCGCGTTCAGCCTGATCGATGCCGTGCCACGGGCCATCGCCGATCCGGGCACCACGGCGATCTGGGAACAGGCCCTGGACATGGTGCAAAGCGGGGAAATGAGCCTGGAAGAGTTCGTCACCAAACAGGCGGCGTGGATGAGCAAGCAGGTCAGTCGCTGTGCCGGGCTGAACCTGACCATCAGCGGTCCGCCGCCGACCGGCAGCGCTGCAGCCCCCTGGAAGAAAAAGCGCAAAGGCACTGCGCGCAAACCAGCAAGCGGCACCAGGCGCAAGGCAAAACCGGCAAGCAACCCTCAAACCTGACACCGAACCCTGTGGCGAGGGGGCTTGCCCCCGTTGGGCTGCGAAGCGGCCTCCTGATTCCTTAAGGCATACCGAGCTGTCAGGATTTACGGCCGCTTCGC